>JAAYPT010000001.1 GCA_012519695.1 Clostridiales bacterium
AGAACAAAGAGTCCGCTTGTCGGACTCTTTCGCGCCCGAGCGGTGTCGTTTACGACTAATTTCTTCTCCGCGAGGAGTGCTTCCTTAGCGGAGCGTTTTTTATACAATAGGACGCAATTTCCTATTGCATAAAAAAAGGGATATTTCAAATTAGAAATATCCGCCACCAATTCTATAATCTCAATCCGATACACTATGATATCTTACCTCTGTAACGTGAGGACACGGCATCCGCTACTGTTAGTTCGCTTTGCATCTCACAAACCCATTCCCATAAAACTTTCTTATCGACTTCCACCAAATGCCGACTCTCTGTAAAGACCATTTCTATGGTACTCTTCTTGCTCATTGATTTTGTTTCTTTAATTGTTTTTTAGTTTACCATAGTAACGTGGCAATGTCAACTACTTTTTATTCAAATACTACCGGTTCTTCGATGTTTTCCATTTTTACCACGATATAAGGGTAAGAAGATACCTCGTTAATTCGCTCTCCCTTTTGTGGTCCTGTCAACGTAGTTCCAAAATAGATTGCATTTTTTGCTAAAAAACACTCATCTACAGAGATACTGTAACCACCGGTCTTCTGTTCTCCGTACCCTACTGCCAAATATAAGTTTTTCTCATCCGTATAGGTCAATTTAAATCCTTCCTTTTTCTTCTCTTCCATGGTATTTAACAGCTCTTTTGGAATTTCAGACTGCTCAATTACGGTAAATTCCACATCGCGTACCTTTTTTACCTTGGTCTTTTCCATTCCACATCCACAAAATGCCCCTAAAATGAACACAAGTCCCACAAACAATAGCACGTTTCTTATGATGCTATTTTCTCTCATTTGGTTCCCTCTTCGTCATTTTTCTACTATTATATGACTGAACCATATTTTTATGATTGTATTTCCTTCCATACCTTTGTATAATAAAAGAAAAAACATACGAAAAGGATTCTATTATGATACGTTTAATTTTAATCTTACTTTTTGTTATTTTATTCCTAATCGTTTCTATTCCAATTCAGATTGTGGAATGGATTATCAAAAGGTTCAATCCATATGCAGCAGACATCAGCAGTCTTCGCATTGTGCAATGGGCATTTAAGGTGATTCTTTTTATTGCCGGAACAAAAATCACTGTTATTGGAAAGGAAAATATTCCAAAGGACACAGCTGTTCTTTATATTCCAAATCACCAAAGTTACTTTGATATTATTATCACTTATTCCATGTGTCCCGGACTAACCGGTTATGTTTCCAAGGATATGCTCCAAAAAGTTCCTGGGCTTAACATTTGGATGAAACGATTGTATTGCCTGTTCTTAGACCGAACAGATATTAAAGCTGGATTAAAAATGGTTCTAACGGGAATCGACCAGATTAAACATGGTATTTCCATGTGCATTTTCCCAGAGGGTACACGAAACAAACACCCGGAACAGGGACTTGCACCTTTCAAGGAAGGAAGTATGAAGATGGCAGAGAAATCCGGTTGTCCGATTGTTCCAATCGCTATTTCTAATACAGGAGAAATTTTAGAAAATCATTTACCAAGAGTCAAAAAATGTCATGTTATCGTTCAGTATGGTGAGCCTATCTACATAAAGGATTTAAGCAAGGAGGAAAAGAAATTCCTTGGTGCTTATACCCAGAAGAAAATTGAGGCAATGTTAGAAACACACAGTGCTTTGCTATAATATGATGATATACAAAAACTCCGTAGAACTTCATCTACGGAGTTTTTTATATCTTTATAAAACGCTACTTTTCAATAAGAAATTTTATATCTAATTTTGTTCTTTTCATTCATCTAAAAAGAAAATTTCATCAACATGAAGATTTAGCAGTTTAGCCATTTTCATAGCCAGTTCTAGTGTAGGATTGTATTTGTCATTCTCAATAGCAATAATTGTTTGTCGGCTTACTGCTAATTGTTTTGCCATATCTTCTTGACGTAATCCAGCTTCTTTTCTTAACTGTTTTATAATATTTTTCATATAATACTACACCTTCAAAATAAAATAAGTACCGATAGATAAAATAACAGCGACAATAACAAGGCTGACAATGATTGTTTGCACTAGTCTGTTTGGCTCTTTATATTCTTCATCGCCAGCAACCATTTTCTGTTTCATTGCAATTTGTGAGAATGATTGTACGCATACTGTTAAGCATAAAATAAAGCTAGAAAATGGTTCATACTTTGCGCCATTGATAAGGGTTTGATAACTATTGAATAATGTCCATGCACACAAGCATAATATAGCCACCTTATAAGCTAGTTCCATTGAGTGTAACTGAATATTTCTATCCATTTCGTCCATTTTTTTCATGTTTTACACCTCCATCTTTAATACAAAATTCGTTCTATAATGTTAAAACTTCTTTACATTTTTATTATATCTTAGAACAACAAAATGTCAAGAAGTTTTAACATTTTGTTCAAGATATTTGCATAATCTTTCTGTTTTTAATTTTGTATTAGAGTTATTATGATACAATCTTCTAGTTACTAGATAGAGAAAATATAAGAAGATAGACCTAGATATGTGAGGTTTACCACAAAAGCAAAATGTCCGTAGAGCCTATAAAATAAGGTTTTACGGACATTTAAAAAGATAGTCAAAAAGACATATATAATTTTATATAATCCCTATTACAGAATCTTCTTAATCCATCCTTCTGGAGCTTCAATATGTCCCATCTGGATTCCTGTTAAAGTATCATATAACTTCTTGGTGATTGGTCCCATCTCATCCATTCCGCTTGGGATAAGGATTTCCTTACCATGGTCTACAATTTTACCGATAGGAGAAATAACTGCTGCTGTTCCGCAAAGTCCTGCTTCTGCGAAATCCTTTACTTCATCAAAGTATACTTCTCTGTGTTCTACCTTCATTCCTAAGTAATGTTCTGCAACATACATAATAGAACGACGTGTAATAGATGGTAAAATAGAATCAGACTTTGGTGTAACTAACTTTCCATCTTTGGTAATGAAAATGAAGTTTGCTCCACCTGTTTCTTCTACCTTAGTTCTAGTTCCCGGATCTAAGTACATGTTCTCATCAAATCCATCTTCATGTGCTGTAACAATTGCATGAAGGCTCATTGCATAGTTCAATCCAGCCTTGATGTTACCTGTTCCGTGTGGTGCTGCACGGTCAAAATCACTTACACGAATTGTAATTGGCTTTGCGCCACCCTTGAAGTATGGTCCAACCGGAGTAACAAAAATTCTAAATTGATATTCTGTTGCTGGTTTTACTCCGATTACAGAGTTTGTTCCCATCATATAAGGACGAATATACAAAGTTGCTCCAGAACCATATGGTGGAACATATGCTGCATTAGCTTCAACTACCTTCTGAACAGCTTCCACAAAACGTTCCTCCGGAAATACCGGCATTTCCAGTCTTCTTGCAGAATCAGCAAGACGGCTTGCATTTAAGTCCGGACGGAAAGTAACAATATGACCATCCTCTGTGGTATATGCCTTTAATCCTTCGAATACAGTCTGTGCATACTGAAATACTCCTGCACATTCATTCAATACAATGTTTGCGTCTTCAATCAACGCTCCGTCATCCCATGCACCATCTTTATAATATGATACATATCTCTTGTCAGTCTTCATGTAACCAAATCCAAGATTAGACCAGTCCAAATCCTTTTTTTCCATAATAGCATCCTCCATTCATTTCCTCATATAATAGATGCTATAACCTAGAGTTATAGTTTTCTATCGTACTATTCGTTTATCTTATTTTATTCCTCTAAAGCGCATTTGTCTAGTATTAATTTCTTATTTTTTATAATTTTTGTAACAGTTCAGCCATAGCCAACGAAACAGGTGCATCATGCTTGCATGAATGAGCATGTTCGGTTGGCTATGAGCGGAACGCCCGTTTATGAGCAATCCGCTTGCGAAAGCAAGCTTTGGAGTACGAAGTACGAGATTGCGAATGGCGTGAGCTGAACTGTTACTAATTTTTAATTACAATTTTTAATTGCTTCTACAATCTTAGGATATTCCATAAAATGAGACGCTTTCACTAAAACCGTATCTTCCGGTGCTAAGTAAGCTAATAATTCCGGCAGCATTTCTTCTCTGTTTTTAAAATAAAATACCTTGCAGCCGCCTTTTTCCTGTGCACCCTTTGCCATTTCTTCGGAAAGTGTTCCTGCGCAAAACAGTACATCAATCTCATTTTCTGCCACATACTGTCCTACTTCATAGTGAAGCTGTTTTTCATTTTTTCCAAGCTCTCCCATATCACCAAGTACCGCAATCTTTCTTGCAAGTCCGTTTTTCAACACATCAATAGATGCCCGCATAGATACCGGATTGGCATTATAACAGTCATCTATCACCACCATGCCATTGATATCTAAGAGATTGGTTCTTCCGCCAATGGTTTCCACGCTCTCAATTCCGTCTTTGATTTCTGCTAAGGTAAGTCCCAATGCCATTCCTACACCGGTTGCAGCCATGGCATTATAGATATTATGCCTTCCCGGGATTGGAATATGCACTGCAATATCTCCCTGGGATGTATGAATCTTGGTATTCATTCCCTTTAATCCTAAATTTTCTATCTGAGAGGCAACAATATCTACTTTGTCTTTCTGCGCTTCTCCATCAATTGCATAAAACACCGGAGATACACCCTTTACCTGTTCAATAGTAGCTAATTTATCATCGCATCCATTCAGTACAATATGTCCGTCTGGTTTTAAGAAATCAAAAATTTCACTTTTGGCTTTTAAAATGCCATCTCTGGTTTTCAAGTTCTCTAAATGACAGATTCCAATATTCGTCATAACACAAACATCCGGTTTTGCCATCTTTGCCAGGCGATGCATTTCACCGAAATCAGAGATTCCCATTTCCACAACTGCTACTTCGTGTTCTTCACGAATCCGAAGCAAGGTCAATGGTAATCCGATTTCATTATTAAAATTTCCGGCAGTCTTTAATACCTTAAACTTCTGTGATAACACAGAGGCAATCATTTCCTTGGTGCTGGTTTTTCCCACACTTCCGGTAATTCCAACGATTGGTATGGTAAGCTGTTCCCGATAAAACTCTGCAATATCTTTTAACGCCTGTTCGCTGGACTTCACCAAAATATACGGTTTCTTGCAATCTGTTAATTCTTTTTCGGATAAAGTGGCTGCTGCACCTTGTTCCATTACCTTTGGAATAAAATCATGTCCATCTACCCTTGCACCTTTTATGGGAATGAAAAGATATCCCTCTTCCACCTGACGGCTATCGGTTACGGCTCCCTTTATCTCTGTCTTTCGTTCTTCTTCACTTCCTATATAGGTTCCGCCACACGCCTTTGCGATATTTTCCAATGTCATGTTTTTCATAACGCTACCTCTTATTCTTATTGACTGTGTCAATTATTTATATTTCTTAAGGGAAATCTCAATTAACTTCTCACAAAGTTCTTCAAATCCTACCCCTACAGCCTGTGCTTCCTGTGGTAACAAACTGGTTGGTGTCATTCCCGGAAGGGTGTTTGCCTCTAAACAGAACATTTTATTTTCCTTATTTAACAAAAAGTCCATACGGGAATAAGTATTTAATCCCAATACCTTTGCCACTTCTTCTGCATAATGCTGCATTTCCTTGGTAACTTCTTCCGGAAGTTCTGCCGGACAAGTCTCTACTGCACTACCTGCTGCGTATTTGTTCTTATAATCATAAAATCCCTGAATTGGTGCTATCTCAATAATCGGAAGTGCTTTAAAATCAATAACGCCAACGGAAAACTCTCTTCCTTCTACATAATCTTCAATGACTACTTCCTCTTCCCAATGAAAAGCTTCTTCCAATGCCTGATTGTACTCTTCTTCTGTTCGTACAATCGACACTCCGATACTGGAACCGCCGCAACATGGTTTTACAACGCAAGGCAGAGTCAATCCGGTCTTTTTGAAATCACGCTCGCAATTTTCTTTTTTCATAGAAATACCTGCCGGTGTCGGAATTCCATTTGCCTGAAACAGACGCTTGGAAAGTCCCTTATCCATTGCAAGCGCACTGCTTAAATATCCTGTTCCTGTATATTTAATGCCAAATAAATCAAATGCTGCCTGAATCTTACCGTTTTCTCCGTTTTCTCCATGTAATGCCATGAATACAATATCTGCCATACGGCAAAGATCAATTACATTCGGACCGAAAAAGCAGTCGGACTGGTCTTTTCTACTCTTCTTTACCGCTTCTAAGTCCGGTGCTGTGGTTGGAATTCCTGTTACTTCTACGCTTACCTCTTCGGAACGTTCAAAAATTCCATTCAAATCTTCTGCCTTGTCACTATATCCCATAAAAACATCCAGTAAAATGACTCTATGTCCATTTTTTCTCAATGCTTTACTTACCATATTTCCTGTCACAAAAGAGACATCTCTTTCTGTACTTAAGCCTCCAGCTAATACTACTATATCCATTTTAGAACCTCCTAGGTTTATATAATCGTGTTCATATTATACCATTTTATGTAGTGTGACAAGAACTTAGAAAAGATTTCAGCACTTTTTACAACAGTACAACACTTTTTATTTACTTTCTTCTTAGAACTGCAAAAGGGATACCGCTGTTGCGATATCCCTTAATGATTCCATATTCACTTTAAAATTCCGGTTCAATCAGTCCGTAGGTATTTCCTTTTCTCTTGTATACTACGTTTACTTCATCTGTTTCTGCATTCTGGAATACAAAGAAGTTATGTCCTAATAATTCCATCTGTACACAAGCATCTTCCGGATACATCGGTTTCATACCAAAACGTTTGCTACGGATAATCTTGATCTCGTCATCATCTTCAACTTCCTTCTCGATGTACTCTTTCTGGAAGTTCGCTGCTGCCTGCTTCTGATCTACAATCTTATTCTTATATTTTTTCAGCTGTCTCTCAATTACCTCTTCTACAAGGTCAATGGAAACATACATATCATTGCTTACCTGCTCGGAACGAATAATATTTCCTTTTACCGGAATGGTAACTTCAATCTTCTGGCGTTCTTTTTCTACACTCAAGGTTACAATGACGTCTGTTTCAGGAGTAAAATAACGCTCCAGTTTTGATAACTTCTCCTCCACCGCTTCTCTTAAGCCTGGTGTAATTTCAATGTTTCTTCCGCTGATGGTTATACGCATGATGCCCAACCCCTTTACCGTTTATTCGACATATTATTGTCTGAATTTATTATAGCATATTTCTAAAATGAATACAACATTTCCTTTTTTTTCTTTTTATGATATTCTTTTTTTATCTGAGGTTTTTTCACAAATACTATAACCATTGATTATCATATATTACGAGGTGTTTTATGAAACAACAAATTGCTTTTATTACCGGTGCTTCCCATGGAATCGGACGTGCCATTGCAAAAAAACTGGCCTCCGAAGGCTGGTCACTTGCCATAAATTGTAACTCTTCCAAGGAGGAATTAGAATCACTGGCTTGGGAATTACGAGAACAATTTCATATTCCCTGTTTAACACTTATCGGGGATGTGGGCAAAGAAGCCTTTATTGCATCTGCCATCCAACAGATTCATCAGGAACTGGGACCGATTACTGCTCTTATTAATAATGCAGGAATCTCTCACATCGGACTCCTTTCGGATATGACACTGAAGGAGTGGAATCGGGTCATCCAGACCAATCTCACTTCTGTTTTTTGCTGTTGCAAACACACCATCCCGGATATGGTACATGCAAAATCCGGTCATATCTTAAATATTTCTTCTGTCTGGGGCACAGTCGGTGCTTCCTGCGAGGTTGCCTACTCTGCTTCTAAAGGTGGTGTAAATTCTCTAACCAAAGCACTTGCCAAGGAATTAGCCCCCAGTGGTATTGCAGTCAATGCCATTGCCTGCGGAGCTATTGATACCAGAATGAACCAATGTTTTTCCCAGGAAGAACGTGCTGCACTTTGTGACGAAATCCCCGCAGGACGTTTTGGTACCCCGGAAGAAGTGGCTAATCTCGCCTTTTCTTTACTTACTTCTACCTCTTATCTCACCGGGCAGATTCTTACTTTAGACGGCGGCTGGCAATAATTTTTGCCTGCCGTTTTATTTACGCGGGTAACGATGAAAATGTCATGCTTCCATGAGCATTTACGAGGCACCGCCATGAGGAGTGAAACGCGCAAAACAGGTTGCTTATAGTTCGCGTTCGTGAATCCCATATGCATTTTGCGCATTTTCATGGAATGTCATAATTTTCCAAGTAAAATATTTCTAAGCCTACGATACTAAACAAAGGATGCGAAAGGGGTATTATATGAATTTTGGCACCCGCTTAGAAAATTTATTGGAAGAACGAAATATCAGTCAAAAACAATTAGCCAGCGATTTACATATTGCAGCTTCTACCTTGAACGGTTATCTGCGCAGAAATCGCGAACCTGATTTTAGCACATTAATTGAGCTGGCAGACTATTTTGAGGTTTCTACGGATTATCTTTTAGGCGTTACCAACCTACGTTCCTTTTCTTCTACTCCGGATGACTATGATGAGAACGAAGGCGACTTAGTCAGCATTTATCGTGCACTGAAACCCAAGGAGCAAGATTACCTATTAAAACAAGCTCACATATACTACAATCAGGATTTAGATTCCTCTTCAAAGAAAAAATAATTTTTCATATTGCGTATCTTCGTACTCATTATGCGTATTTTCTCTTTTTTCCGGCAATACTTTTAGTAAAATACAGCTATCTAAATATTGCAAAAGAGAGGTCGTTTTATGAATTTCAGTGTCCGTCTTGAAAATCTCATAGAGGAAAACAACATTACGCAAAAACAACTTTCCACAGAACTTCATATTGCTGCCACCACTTTAAATGGTTATGTAAATAATCACCGTGAGCCGGACTTTCATACCTTGATTCGTCTTGCTCATTATTTTGATGTCACCACGGATTATCTTTTAGGTCTTACGGACGAGAAAAAGCCTATTCCGTCATCTCTAAACAGCGCAGAAGGGACTCTCATTCGTCTGTATCGCGCACTTCTTCCGGAACGTCAGGAACTTTTAATTGAACAGGCAATGTTTTACCAGAAAGTAGATGATAAATCCCTCAAACCTTCCAAATGATAGTGTTTGATTGTTTGCCTTTTTGGCTTTTTTTGTGTATAATAAAATGCATATTTTATATACAAATTGTAAATTTCCCAAAATTTATATTTTGATACGGAGGTTTCTTATGGCAGATAAAAAAACAGAACAGGCTTCGCAGCATGAGCATACTCACACGCATACCCATTCACACCCACACGAAAATACCCAGATGGTTCTCAACCGTATGTCTCGTGCTATCGGGCACATGGAGGCAGTAAAACGTATGGTTGAAGATGGCAGGGACTGTAGTGAGGTTTTGATTCAGATTGCTGCAGTTCGCTCTGCTATCAATAATATTGGAAAAATTATTTTAGAGGATCATATCTCACACTGTATTGTAGATGCAGTGGAGCATGACGATAAAGAGGCCTTAGAGGATTTAAAAGATGCAATTGAAAAATTTGTAAAATAAAAGGAGTCTATTATGAGGGAACAATTAACAGAAAGTGACGTCAAAAAAATTCAGGAAGAAATTGAACATCGTAAACTGGTGGTTCGCAAGGAAGCCATTGAGGCAGTCAAGGAGGCACGCGCCCACGGTGATTTAAGCGAAAACTTTGAATACCACGCTGCCAAAAAGGACAAAAACAAAAACGAAAGTCGTATTCGCTATTTGGAACGAATGTTAAAAACGGCGGAAATTGTCTCTGATGTTTCCAAGGAAGATGAAGTCGGCATCAATAATACCGTAACTGTCTATTTTGAAGAGGACGATGAAGAACAGGTATTTCGTCTGGTTACTTCCATTCGGGGGAACTCCATGAAACACCTTATCAGTACAGAATCTCCTATCGGAAAAGCGATTTTAGGAAAAAAAGTAGGGGATCGTGTAGAAGTTGTGGTAAATGACAGTTACAGCTACTACATTGTTATTCGCAAAATCGAAAATACTACAGACGATAGCCACGACGCGATTCGTGGGTATTAATCTTTACTGTCGATAGAACAATGACTAAATAGAACAACGACTAATTTTATCTCCGCGAGGTGTCCATCCTTCGCGGAGTATTTTTTTATGCAGTAGGACACAATTTCCTATTGCATAAAACAAAGTGCCCGCTGAGTGGGCTCTTTTGCGTGCAAGTCATGTCGCATATGATTAAATTCTATTTTCTAATTTCAATTCTAATATTCTAAATATAACATATTTAAAAAATTTTTTTCTTTTTTAAGAATTCTTTAAATTTCCTTATGTAGTTTTTTAAGAAATAACTGTTATACTCTTAACTGATGATAAATCTATCTTTGGAGGAGATACTTATGAAAAAGTTCGTTCATACCAAAGGCTTTTATCCCTTGGTACTAACAATTATTTTTACGATTCTGTTACTTCTTACCGTTCCCTTTGGTTGCATTTACGGTTCCGAAGGTGACTGGTTTAGCCAACATGTAGCTCTGGCTGAACAATTTCGCCAGATTTTCTATAAAACAGGACGTATTCTGCCGGATTATACGCTCCTTGGCAGCGGCAGCAATATTTATGATATTTCTTATTATGGGCTTTTGCGCCCGGATGTTTTACTGTCCTTTTTATTCCCTGACATTTCCATGAAATACATTATTTCTTCTTATGCTGTTTTGGAAATGATTGCCGCTATCAACCTTTGCTATATTTGGCTCAAACGTCATGTATCTGCACCTTTTTTTGCTTTTCTAGGTGCACTGCTTTTTAGCTGTGGCGGATTTACCTATCAGGCACATCACCAGATTATGTTTGTTAATTATCTTCCCTTTTTGTTTCTGGCTTTGCTTGGAATTGACCGTATGATTGAAAAAGGAAAACATATTTTATTGATTTTTTCGTTATTTTTATTATATCTACATAGCTTTTACTTTTCCGTTTCTGCCTTGTTTGTATGTCTGTTGTACTTTTTGTACCGCTATTCTTGCTGCAAAAAATCATGGAAAAGCAGAACCTTTTTGAAACAATTTAGGGAATTTTGCGGCTCTGTTCTTTTATCCATTGGTATGGCTGCTGTTTTGCTCCTGCCTACCGGAATTGACCTTTTATCCAATCGCAGCGGTTCCGGCAATGGTGTTACATTGATGGAGCTTTTCTCCGGTAACCTTTCCATGAACTCTCTGCTTTATAGTGGATATAGCTGTGGTCTTACCCTGATTTGTTTGTACACACTATTTTTAAGTATTCGCCGCAAGTCCACACGCGTCCTTGGGATTGTATTACTTTTATGCCTGATTCTCAATATCATTCCATATACCTTAAGTGGATTTTTGTATATTCGCTACAAAGTGTTGATTCCTCTGGTTCCGCTACTTCTTTTCCTTTGTGTACATACTCTTGAGGAATTATATGAGAAGAAAATCAAACACAATCTGTTGTTACTTACTTGCTGTCTGATTCCTGTTTTCTTCCATTCCTATCCAAAGGTTGTGATTTTAGACTTTTTTATTATGTCTGTGGGATTTTTAATTTGCTATCTATTTCAACGACACGCACCAAAGGCATCCATTTTCTGCTATTTGCTGTTTGCTGTTTTTCCTATTTTGGTATTTCTTACCGTTAATAAAAATGAGACTTACATCGCATCAAAGGACAACCGTCAGGAACTTGTTTCTAAGGAAACGCTGGCAGACTTACATTTGGACGTGAATTATCGTTTTAATTATCTGACTACCCCTTTTGCAACCGTGAACCTGACGGCTACCGCTGATATGGGAAGTACCAATCTGTACTCTTCGGTAACAAACCGTACCTATGCCGATTATTTTTACAACACGGTCAACAACCCCATCCGTATTCGAAATCGTGTGGCTTTGATGACGGATGCGAATCCTTTCTTTTCTTATCTCATGGGTATTCGCTATGTCCAGACTAAAGCCAACTATTTACCCATTGGTTATGAAAAGATTTTTTCCAATGCAGATGCAGTGATTGGGGAAAATAAAAACGTACTTCCTATTGCTTATACCAGCACTGCCTTAATGAGCAATAACAATTACCAACAACTAACTTTTCCTTATAACTTAATGGCTTTGACAAATGATACCATTGTTCCGGAAGGCTCTGTTCCAAAAGACTCTGACTCCCTCGGCGAACCTGACGGTATTACTGCCTTAGAGCAAACCTGGGAAGATACTTATTCCTTTTCTTTTAAAAAAGAGTCTTCGGTGACAATTCCTGTGGATTCTGCTTACCAAAACAAAATATTAATTCTTTCCTTTGATGTGGAATCTCCAAAAGGAAATGAAATCACCATTGATATTAATGGCACTCGAAATAAGTTGTCGGGAAGCTCTGCTCCTTATCCCAATAACAACCATCGTTTTACTTATATTTTGTCCAAAGCAGATGGATTAAAAAAACTAAAAGTCACTTATTCCAAAGGGACCTTTTCTATTTCCAATATCCACGTCTTTGTGGCAGACCCAGATGCTATTGGAAATAGCAGTATTACTCCTTTTTCTGCTGACTCACAAATAGGGAATGCCATTTTAAAAGGAACTGCAACCTTAGAAAAAGACGGATACTTTGTAACCTCTCTTCCTTATCGCACCGGCTATCAGGCATATGTGGATGGGAAGCAGGTTACTGCCCAAAATGTCAACGAAGGGTTTGTGGGATTCCCATTAACAAAGGGAAGTCATCACATCACACTCCTTTTTGCTCCACCCGGGAAACGAACTGGCATTTTTATAAGCATTTTAAGTATCTTACTATTTTTTATCACTTTTGCAAAAGAAAAGAGGAATACATTATGAAATATTTTTTGAAAAAAGATTCTTTTTTAGAGCTTCTCCGCTATGGAATTACCGGAGCTGCTACCACTGCTGTCAACTACATTGTCTACATAGCACTATTGTATTTTCATTGGAACTATCTGGTTGCTAACACGATTGCATGGATTTTTGCAGTTGCTTTTGCTTATGTAGTTAATCGTAACATGGTATTTCATTCTGAGAATGGCATATTGCAGGAAGCACTCTCTTTTGTCTCTATGCGTTTTCTTACGTTATTATTAGAAAATTTTCTGCTGTTTTGCCTGATTCAGCAGTTACACTTTGCACCAATGCTTTCAAAATTAGCTGTAAGCGTTGTAACTATTATTGGAAATTATGTGATTTGTAAATGTCATATTTTCGTGAAAGGAGCCCTACACCATGAATAAAATCAGTATTATTGTCCCTTGTTTTAATGAAGAGGAGGTACTTCCTGCCTTCTACCAGGAAACCCGTAAGGTGGTAAGCACCATCTCTGATGCTTCTTATGAGTTTGTTTTTATTGATGACGGAAGTCGTGACCATACCTTGGATATTCTCCGCCTTTTATCCTATCAGGATGCACACTGCAAATATATTTCTTTTTCCAGAAACTTCGGAAAAGAAGCCGCTATGTATGCAGGTCTTACTGAAGCAACCGGTGATTACTGCGTTCTCATGGATGCCGACTTACAACATCCTCCGAAACTACTGCCGGATATGTACCATGCAGTTTCCCAAGAGGGCTATGACTGTTGTGCCGGAAAACGTGTAGGAAGAGAAGGAGACGGTGTTTTACGCAGCTTTTTATCGAAAAGTTTTTATCGTGTTATTCAAAAACTTACTCATATGAATATGAGCGATGGTGCGGGTGACTTCCGTATGATGAACCGGAAAATGATAAATGCCATTTTGGAAATGAAAGAATATAACCGCTATACCAAGGGAATCTTTTCCTTTGTTGGTTTTGAAACAAAATGGTTGGAATTTCATAACGTAGAAAGAGCGGCCGGAAAAACAAAATGGAACATCAAAAGCCTGTTTTCTTACGCCTTTGACGGAATCCTTTCTTTTTCCACCGCTCCGCTAAAACTATCCGGAATTCTTGGATTGTTGTTTTTATTGATTTCTGCCTGTCTGGGAGTGACTGCTATTTTTCATCCCAAAACATGGCTGATTGTAACTGCTATTGTGGTATTTCTAAGCAGTCTTCAGATGCTTATGGTATTTATCCTTGGGGAATACCTTTCCAAAGATTATCTGGAAAATAAAAAGCGCCCTATTTATATTGTACGGGAAGAAAGCTCTTCTAACTAGAAACATCGAATCTCTTTGATATAAAACTCTCTTCCGCACAACATTTCACAATCACTACTACCGCATGTGGGACAAACTCCCTCATTTTTTACCAGAGGAAAAACTGTTCCACATGCCTGGCACCTGCCATTCGCCGTTAGTATTTCAATTTCCAGCTTGGAACCCTCCAGGAGGGTTCCGTCAACTGCTGCCGGATAGACCTCCCGAATATACTTTGGAATCATGGAGGACAGTTCGCCAATCTGAAGTACCACGGTATCAATTTCTTCTACCTCATTTTCCCTGGCAAACTTTTCTACTACATTTACTACTTCTATGACTACTCCAAGTTCATGCATTGGGTTCACCTGCCTTTATGCTTCTTCTTTGGAAAATACCTTCTTTACTTTCTTGATTGCTATTTTACCCTGACGTTTTACCATCTGTTTTACGATTACCGGTTTCATATCTAAGAACTGTACTCCCTGTCCATCGTAAACACGTTCCAGATGAATTGCATCGAATTTCCACTTTGTAGTACACTGTCCGCAACCTACACACATGTAATCGTCTACAACCGTTGCTCCACAGCCCAGACAACGTTCTGTTTCTTTTTTCATCTGCTCTTCTGTAAAAGTACCTCTCAGGTCGCGGAAGGATTCTGCTGCCTTCTGATTGCTCTTTACCTGCTCCGGACGCTGACGTGGCGTATTATCAAATCCTTCTAATACCGCTGCCTCTTTGTCCAGTTCTTTGTACTGACGACGGTCACGACCATATACAAGACTCTGTCCCGGCTGCACAAAACGGTGAATGGAAATTGCTGCCTGTTTTCCTGCTGCAATAGCATCAATGGCAAATCTTGGTCCACTATAAGCATCCCCGCCTGCAAAAATATCCGGTTCTGCGGTCTGATAAGTGAATCCATCTGCTTCAATGGTTCCGTTTGGTCTGGTAACTGCCTTGGTTCCTTCTAATAATCCCCCCACTGGATAGACTGTCCAATGGAGAGAAGTACACAATCTGCCGCTACAACCATCACATTATTTTCATCATACTGTGGATTGAATCTTCCATTTTCATCAAATGCAGAAACACATTTTTTAAATTCAATTCCGGTTACCTTACCGTTTTCGGAAAGAATACGTTTTGGTCCCCAGCCGTTGTTAATTACAATGTTTTCTTCTTCTGCTTCTTCAATTTCTTCTAAAGCAGCCGGCATCTGCTGACGACTTTCCAGACAACACTGCATTACAGACTCTGCTCCGGCACGTACCGCAGTACGGGATACGTCAATTGCAACGTTTCCTCCACCTACTACAACTACTTTGCCCTGAACCTTCTTGTTTTCATCCTGATTTATCATACGAAGGAATTCAATTCCGCTCATAACGCCTTGGGAATCTTCTCCTTCAATCCCAACTTTTCTGCCGCCCTGTGCACCGATTGCCATATAAAATGCCTTATATCCCTGTGCACGAAGTTCTTCTAAAGTAACGTCTTTCCCAACTTCTACGCCTGTCTTAAACTCTACGCCCATTGCCTTGATAATATCAATTTCAGCCTGAACTACATCTTTTTCCAAACGGAAAGCAGGAATTCCCATGGTAAGCATACCGCCAAGTTTTTGCTCTTTTTCAAAAACAGTAATACTGTAACCGTCTAATGCCAAATAGTAAGCACAGGAAAGACCTGCCGGACCTGCTCCGATAATGGCAACTTTTTTGTCGCTGTAATTATGACGTTTTTTCGGAATAATGCGGTTCTGTGGATCTAACTCCTGCTGTGCAATAAACTTCTTAATTTCATCAATTGCGATTGGTTCATCCACATCTCCTCTGGTACATGCGTCTTCACAACGACGATTACAAATACGTCCACAGACTGCCGGCAATGGATTTTCATACTTGATTAATTCCAATGCTTCTTTGTATTTTCCCTGAGATGCTAACTTAATGTATCCCTGAACACCGATATGTGCCGGACAGTTTGTTTTACATGGTGCTGTACCGGTTTCTACTACATCTTCACGATTGATGCGATAATCCGGATTCCAATGTTCTTCTGTCCATACGGTATCTCTTGGGGTTACCTTTGTAGTAATATTTTCTGTTACCGGTTTGGAGGAACATAACTTCTGTCCTAACTTCAATGCATTTACCGGGCAGTTCTCTACACACTGTCCACATGCTACACATTTTTCCTTATCAACTCTTGCTACATAGTTGGAACGTACCATATCATTGTTTTTAAACATTTCTGCAGTACGAAGAGACAGACATCCACAACCACAACAGTTACAGATTGCATGTGTTTTTCCGGAACCATCAATATTTGGAATCTGGTGCATCAAACCGTTTTCTTCTGCTCTTTTAATGATTTCAAACGCTTCTTCTCTGGTAATCTGACGACCTCTTCCGGTTTTTATGTAGTATTCTGCTGCATGTCCCATCTGAATACACATATCTTCCTTCAAATGTCCACAGCCTTCTCCCATTAATTCACGGTCGGTACGACAGGAACAATCGGTTACGGTAAAAATGTCATTTTCATTTAAATATTTAGAAACTTCTTCATAAGAAGCTCTGCGTGTATTTCCTTCAATAGCGGTTTCGATTGGAATAACACGCATCAAACCTACTCCCGGTGGAAATGCACCGGAACTCTTTGGTCCACGCACACGTCCATATGCTTCCATCGCATAGCCGATAATTGGATATTTCTTACAGTTTTCGGGATTATTTACAATCATCTCCATAGTACCCGGAATCCATGTCTCTGCCCAGAATACCTCCTCACCGTCAATGGTGTTCCAGAAACAGACTCCGTAGACTGCTAACTTTTTCAACTGCTCGAAACAATAATCTTCCGGTTTATTTACAATGGCTGCAATTTCTTTTACGGTGCGCTTCTTGCTGATTCCAAGTCCCATACCTACTTCTGCCATTTCATCATCTACACCTGCTTCTAAGATAACATATTCCGGATCATCCCATTGATATGCTCCCTTAGAACCCGGCTTTTTTCTTCCGATATGATTTGCCAGATCTAATACTTTTTGTTTATATTCGCATTTATACCAATCCGGAAAATACATTCTGGTTAAGTCTTTCATTCTATTCCTCCTTTACGCTCTTAAGCTTCCTTCCATTTTTTTACTTGTTCCCGGAGCCATTGTGCCCACTCTTCGATTCCTTCTCCTGTTTTTGCAGAAATGGGAATTACCTTGATGTTTGGATTTAATTTTTTCGCACGTTCTTCACAGGCTTTTAAGTCGAAATCAAAATATTCCATTACATCAATTTTATTTACCAGCAAAACATCACAAATGGTAAACATCAATGGATATTTCAAAGGTTTGTCATCACCTTCCGGTACACTTAATATCATCGCGTTTTTTGAGGAACCCGTATCAAACTCAGCAGGACAGACCAGATTTCCTACATTTTCTAAGATTGCAAGATCAATTTCTTCCGTTCCAAGTCCTAAAATTCCCTGCTTTGTCATGTCTGCATCCAAATGACACATTCCACCGGTATGAAGCTGAATTACTTTTGCACCGGTTTCTGAAATGGTATGTGCATCTACATCGGAATCGATATCTGCCTCCATAACACCGATTTTCATTTCATCCTTTAATGCTGCTATGGTTTTTGTTAATGTGGTAGTCTTACCGGAACCGGGAGAGGACATTAAGTTCAGTAAGAAGGTTTTTTCTTTTTTCAATTCTTTTCTTAATTCCTCTGCCTGCTTATCGTTATCTGCAAAAACACTTTGTTTAATTTCCAAAATTCTAAATTCGCTCATACGCATTCTCCTTTATATATCATGGTAGAAGAAAGGGAGTGCAACACTAGCTTACGCCTTTCCATGATGCACTCCCTCTTTTCATCTTATTTGTTTACTTGTTATGTATTACTTATTCTGCAAGTTCTTTTACTTCTTTATACTTTGCTAAGTCTGTATACAAATCTTTACCATATGGTAATCTCTTTGCTTTTACTGCCTTATAAACCATGTATACGAATACAAGTACGTTTGCAATTAATGCTAAAAGACTTACTACAAACAATGCTGTTTCATTGTGTGTAGACTGTACTGCAAATTTTCCTTCATCAATAAAGGATGGGAATGTCTGCGCGAACATACACCATAATGCAAGGGTGTGTGCTCTGTGCTGTAACCATGCACCTTTTCCTACTGTAAATGCACATACAGTTGGTGCTAATAATAATGCGAATCCACAATACCATGCATGATCCGGCAAGCAGTTGTAGGTATATGCAAAATTCCAAATATCATATGCTACAATCCAGAACCATAACATATCCGGCCATAACATATCCTGACTCTTATCCTTATCTGTTTTCTTACGGATGCAGATGCCAAGCCATCCTGTAATGGTAAGGATATTTAAGATTCCGGCAATTCCGTTCATATAGTTCCAAGAACCACCGATTAAGTTCTGAACCTGATTGTTCTCTTCTACTCTGGTCAATACACCATTGTAAAGATTTCCAACCTGGAAGTCTCTTGCAACTGCTTCACAAATATTAATTGCAAGAATCAATGGTGGGAAACAAAGGGCTATTTTGTTATCAGCCAGTCTCCACCGGGTACCGTCAGAACGTTTTCCGCCAACAAAACGAATACACCAGAAACCAATACATCCTGCGGTTGCAGAATATACTTTTGCTAAATGGAACCAGTCATGATATGCAGTATCGCCTAATGCGGTGAACCATAAAATAGACAATACAACAGGTAATACGATGAAACATGCAAAACCACAATACTTATTACGTCTTGATATTTCATTTAAAACAAATAGTGATACAAATACGGCAATCCAAACAAGCCAAACTGTGACTGCGGATGCACCTGCGTCATAATTAAAACTAAACATAACTCTACTCTCTCCTTTTCCTTTTTCCTTCGTTTTTATTGGTAATACCAATAAATTATTAACAGAGTTACTTTTATCATCATTTTAACATCTTAGTACTAAAAGTCAACATTTCTTGTACATATTCTACATATTTGCCGTATTTTGCTCTTGATTTTAGGTCGTTTTTACAATATAATATACATAATTACAAGTCTGGTATGTGGTCATACCACAGTCATGGAGGTCTTATTAAATTATGGAATTTACAAAAATAAGTGCTCCCTCCTTGCGTGAACTTTTTGTTCAGCAATTAGAGCACATGATTTTATCCGGTAATTTGAAAATTGGAGAAAAACTGCCACCGGAAAGAGAACTGGCTCAGGCTATGCAGGTGAGCCGTGCTGTTGTAAACAGTGGAATTGCCGACTTGGAACGAAAGGGATTTTTAATCATTCGTCCCCGTGTCGGTACCTTTGTTGCGGATTATCGAAAAAACGGAAATATTGAAACACTGATTTCCATTATGAATTATAATGGTGGAAGATTAAAGGACGATGAAATCCGTTCTATTTTAGAGGTGCGGGTCGCCCTTGACACGCTGGCTTCCCGCCTTTGTATTGAACGTGCTTCGGCGGAAGATCTGGATTTACTGCATGAAAAAGTAAAGCTGATTCTCAGTGCAGAAACCTATGATGAGGCTGCCAATGCTGCCTTTTCTTTTCAACATACACTGGCTATCCTTTCCGGCAACAGTTTGATTCCTTTGATTTTTCATTCTTTTAAGGTTCCTGTTCTGGAGTTATGGAGACGTTTTTGCTCTCTACACGGTATTCGCCTCCTATATGAAAATACCTATCGGCATTGGAACTATCTGAGAAATCGGGATGTGGAAGGCGTTTCTGACTGGATTGCGCACTCCATGAAAGAAAGTATTTCGGGACGATTGAATATTTATTATTGATTTTTTGCTTCAAACCATACTTTATAGTAATCTATTCCCTTTTTCTCCCATTCGGAACTTAAATACTGGGCAATTGCCACTTTCGGATAATTGCCCTTTCTTTGTAACACTTCTAATAGTTGTGCTACATTGTTATTTTTTTCATCTTGATTTTCAACAATCAGCAAACCTTCCATATATGGTTCTTCCTCTGCTCTTGTCCACAAAACTTGCTGATTTTCGCTGTTCTCCTCTTTGTTCATGCCAACTGCATATTCTACATTTTCTAAGCACTTTCCATCTAAAAACAACATAAATCGCTCCGGTTCTTCTACCAGGTATTGCCAGTGTCTGGGATTTTCCCGTTCAAAGGCAACTACCTTTTGAAATGCAGGCTTCCCTTTTCCTATTGTTTTCTGATTTAGCTTTTCTACTTCCTGTAACAATCTCTTTTGTTTCCTGATTCGTTCCTGCTGTCGATACATATTTTGTATCTGAAGCTCAATTCTCTTTTCTTCCTGGTCTAACAGATTTCTTTGCAATTCTCTTTCCGATTTAAGAATTTGTTTCAAATCTCGAATAGGAATCCCAATATTACGATAAAAGGAAACCATACTTAACTCTATAATACTGGATAATGAGAATTTCCGATAATTATTTTCCCCGTCTCGTTCTGCATGGATAACTCCCTCATCATCCCAATAGCGTAAGGTGGATGTTGGTATTTGCAACAATTGTGCCACCTCTTTTATATTATAATATTCCTTCATCTCTTCTCCTTTTTATCTGCTCTTTTTTATTTTCTATTATTTATCATACTCTTTTCTTGACATTCAAGCAACTTTAACCTTTACAATAGTCCTTGCATGTTAGGAGGTAGTTTTATGAAGAAAAAATTTTTACAATATATTTTTCCCTCTATGTGTTCTTTTCTGTTAACCGGAATTTACTCTGTAATAGATGGGATTTTCGTTGGAAATGCAATCGGAGATAATGGACTTGCTGCCATTAATATCGTATGGCCGCTTATTGCCCCGATGGCTGCTCTTGGAACCGGAATCGGTATGGGAACCTCTGTGCTGATGTCCTTAAATCTTGGTGCCGGAAAAGATGAGAATGCAAAAAGAGCAGAAGGTACCGGAATTACCATGCTTCTTCTTGCAGGACTTATGCTATTTGGAGTTTTGTTCTTTTTTGGAGAACCGCTTTTGAAATTACTTGGTGCAGATGGCGAAGTCCTTACCTTTGGTATGGATTACCTTCACTATTGTCTTGCAGGCTGCTTCATTCAGGTATTTGCTACCGGAACACTTCCGATTATGCGTAATCTGGGTGCTTCCTTTTTTGCCATGTTTGCCATGACTGCCGGATGTTGCACAAATATTTTTCTGGACTGGCTCTTTATCTTCCAACTGAGACTTGGACTTAAGGGTGCTGCTGTTGCAACTGTATGCGGACAATTGGTAACACTTTTATTCTGCCTATATTTCCACTTGAAAAAGGAACACCAAATTCCTCTTTCCTATTTGAAACCGGACCATTATTGGAAATCTATTATAAAAATCGGAATTTCCCCATTTGGGCTTACTTATCTGCCGGCAGTGACCATTCTGTTTATGAATCTGCAAACTTTAAAATATGGCGGAACAGAAGCTGTCAGTGCCTATGCCGTACTTGCTTATGTCCTCTCCTTTTTGGAACTGGTAATTCAGGGCATCAGTGACGGAAGCCAGCCACTACTAAGTTATGACTGCGGAAAGAAAGATTATCGTTCCCTGCGTACTTATGCCCGCTGGACATTCTTATTGGCATTTTCTTTCGGTATTGTAGGCGGTACCTTTATTTACCTGTTTCGAGATGTTATTCCTGTAATTTACGGAACTTCTAAAGCAACGGCAATGGTCATCGCACAGGCAGCACCTGCCTTTGGTATCGTTATGCTCATGTATGGTTTTACGAAAAGTACCGTTTCTTACCTTTATGCAACCAACCGCACTACCTTATCTTCCATTATGGTGTACGGTGAAGTTGTTCTTACCATAACCTTTATTTTTGTGTTGCCACTTTTCCTTGGCTTAAATGGGGTATGGTATACCATGCCTACCGTTCAGCTGATACTGGTAATTGTAGGAATTGTATTCCGCCTGCATACCCAAAAAGAATTATCTGCAAATGCCTGATTAAATATCATACTCCATAATTTTCTTTGTATACTCCCGGATGACACTGGTAGATTCTTTGAATCTTGCCAGTTCTCCCGGAGTCATATGAATCTCTAATACATCATATGCGCCACTCCGGTTTAAAACCACCGGTACTCCGGCATATACATCTGTTTCTCCATATTCTCCTTCCAACAGTGTAGATACCGGAATAATGCGGTTTTCATCATTTAAGATTGCCTTAATCACACCTACACAGGCAGTTGCAATTCCATAGTAAGTAGTTCCCTTTCGATTTAGAATCTCCCAACCTTTTTGGGTTGTCTTATAAACCAAATCGTCTAAATCTACCTCACCAATCGTTTCTTTATTATCCGCAATTACATCATAGAAAGGCTTGCCTCCTACGGTTACTGTCGACCATGGCACCATCTGAGAATCTCCATGTTCTCCCATAGAATAAGCATGTACACTTCTTGGATCTACATTTACCAACTGCGCAATGTAATTTTGCAGTCTTGCGGAGTCAATGGCAGTTCCTGTTCCAATCACCTGATTTTTCGGAAGTCCTGATAACTTATAAACATAATGTGCAATCATATCTACCGGATTAGAAATTACAATAAAGATACCATCAAATCCGCTTTCCATAATGGGCTCTACAATGGACTTGCAAATCTTTGCTGATAATTCCAGTGTATCCAGTCTGGTCTGTCCCTGTTTTGGTGGTGCCCCCGCTGTAATCACTACAATATCCATATCTCCACAGTCCTTATAATCTCCTGTGCAAACCATTACATTACGATTCAGATATTCAATGCTATCCTTTAAATCCAACATCTCACCGTATGCTCGTTCTTTATTTATATCAATCATCATTACTTCATCGCATACGCCCTGAGTAACGAGACTAAATGCTGTGCTGCTTCCTACCAACCCACATCCAACAATTGCAACTTTTCTTTTTGTGATTTTCATAATACCAATCCCTTTCTGCTTTTTTACTGTATTACACTTATACTGCGTTTCCTTCGCGGAGCGCTTTTTATACAATAGGACGCAATTTCCTATTGTATAAAAAAAAGCGAAGGCACAAATAAAGCACCTTCGCTAAAACATACTCATTATAGGCACGTTTCTTTTTTCTGTCAAGGGCTTTCTAAATAGCCTCAAATACTTTTCCCGTACCTTCTGGTATTATTATTTCTTTTTTTTCGCATTTTATTCCTGTCTCAATATCTAAATATGTTTGAAACTTTTCCGGTAATGTTATGCTCTGAGGTCTGGTACCGGTATTTATAATAACCAATAGCCGTTGCCCCTTTGTACTACGGTAAAATCCATAAATTCCGCTTTTTTCTTCTACCACTGCCGTCTCATAACTACCTTCTTGTAACGCTGGGAATTTTCTTCGTATCTTAATCCATTTTTTAAAAAATGCTTCCATAGACAGATTCCTATTTTCCCATGGCATAGGCTTTCGATACTCCGGTTCTGTTACTCCGGTAATCAACTGTTCATCACCATAAAATACAGAAGGAATTCCCACACACATCATCATAAAAAACACTGCCTGTCTCAAATCCCTCTCTCCATTTTTGCAATACGATAAAAATCTTGGTACATCATGCGTATCTAAAAAATTCATCTGCGCCAAACTAACCGGCATAGGATAACGCAAAATCATTCGATTGATTTTTTCATCAAACTCTCTTAGGGAAATACTGTGTTCTGCAAAAAATTCACGACAAATATAGGAAAATGTATAGTTCATAGTAGAATCAAATTGATCTCCCAGTAACCACACCTCAGAATCTTCCCAAATTTCTCCAATCAATATGGCATCCGGCTTCACTTCACGAACTGCCTTCCGAAATTCTCGCCAAAAATCATGGTTAATTTCATTTGCCACGTCCAGTCTCCAACCGTCAATTCCTGTCTCCTTTATCCACCAGGTACCAACTTTTTTGAAATACTCTACCACTTGTGGATTTCCCGTATTAAGCTTTGGCATCTCCTTTACATAGGCAAATGCTTCATAATTCAGTGGTCTTTCAAAATGTACCGGAAATTCCATTTGATAAAACCAGTCTTTGTAGGGTGAATTTATTCCATTTTCTAACACATCCTGAAAGGCAAAAAATCCAGCTCCACAGTGGTTAAATACACCATCTAATATAATGCGAATTCCCTTTTCATGAAATGTTTTCACTAATTCCTTAAACTCTTCCAATGTTCCAAAACATGGGTCTATCCGAAAATAATCAATTGTATCATATTTATGATAAGACTCTGCTGCAAAAATCGGATTGAGATATACACAATTTACTCCAAGTTCTGCTATATAATCCACAGAATCCAATATTCCTCTCAACGTTCCACCTTGATGGCTTTTATAAACCTTTTCCTCTTTTTCAATGCAACGTTCCTTTCCTGATATGGCATTTTTTTCTGTTGCAAAGCTATCCGGAAAAATATGATACATCACCATTTCTTTCGCCCAATCCGGAATCTTAGGAATATCTTCTCTTCGGATATAGGGAAACTGAAAATACTGGGTCCTGGAACATTTCATTTCTTCACTAAACCCATATCCACTGTAAAAAATGTGGGTTTTTCCATCTTCTAATCCAAAGTAGTAACACACTCTGGTATAGTTATCTTCTATCACTGCTTCATAGTAATCAAACAACTCATCGGAAGCAATTTTTTTCATTTTTATTTTTGTCACATCAATCGGGTCTTTTTCGCATACCCGATCCCCATAGTACAACCAACATGTTTCTATATCATCCTTTGCGGTTCTAAGTCGTATTACTAAACACTTCTCATTCGCTGCAAAGGCATAGTTTGACAATGGGACATGTAAAACTGCCTGTAACTGCATAATTCCTCCTTATTAGCCTTTTACACCACCTGCGGTAAGCCCTGATACCATATATTTTTGTATACAGAAGAAAATAATCAAAATTGGCACCGATACCATAACGGCTGCTGCCGTAAATAATGGCCAGCTCCTGCTATAATCGCTTGCCTGAAGCTGATACAAGCCTCCTGCCAACGTATAACTTTCTTCCTTCAGCATAAAAGTTGTCGCAAATAAATATTCATTCCATACGAAAATCAATACCATAACGGCTGTTACGATAATTGCAGGTCTTGCCAGAGGAAGTACGATTTTTGCCATAATGCGAGCATCTCCGGCACCATCTATTTTCGCTGCCTCTTCAATTTCTTCCGGAATAGTATCAAAGTATCCTTTCATATTCCATATCGCAAAAATACACATAGAGCCTGCATATACCAATATCAACCCGGTTCTGGAGTTTAACAAATTCATAGTCTTAAATAGTCGAAAGATTGCAAACATGGACAATATCTGTGGAAATGCATTTAACATCAACAATGTCATCATTAACCCATGTCTTCCCTTAAATCGATAACGTGAAACTGCATATGCTGCTGTCACTGCAAATCCCATAGCAATTACCATGGTTCCGATACTTAAAATCACAGAATTTTTTAACCATATTAAAAATGGTTTCTCTGTAAAAACTGCCTGATAATTTTTCCATGTAAAATCCTGCGGTATTAAACGAAAGTCCGAAGACAATGCACTACTACTTCCACTAAAGGACAAAGAAAGGGCATAAAGAATCGGCACCAGACAAATCAGGCAGATAAGAATAAAAATGACATTCAGTACGGTAAGCTTCAAGGTATTTTTTACTTTTTTCTGCTTCATTGGTTCTCCTCCTTCAGTCCTCGATTTGTATACAAGGAAAAAATAATAATCAGCACAAATATCAACATAGATACTGCTGAAGACAATCCGTAATTGTTAGATACAAATGCATTTTGATGTGCATATGTAATAATCGTCTGTAAGGATGCTCCTGACAGTGCTCCCTTTTGCATCGTGAGCAAATATACAATATCAAACTGCTTAAATGTCGTAAATGTTGTCATCACTACTGCCGGGGCTAAAATCGGTTTAATACATGGAATGGTAATGTATATATTTCGTTTCCAAAATCCTGCTCCATCTAATCTTGCACTCTCATAAAAACTTCTATCCACACTCTGTAATGCACCATCAATCATCATAATCATAAAAGGCAGTGCCATCCACAAATTTAATATGGTACAAGAAATGAATGCCGGAACATTAGAAGATAAATAGTTCAACTTTTCCAATCCCAGTTTTTCCAAAATCTGATTCAAAAGTCCAAACTCTGTATTATACATGCAAACTCGCCATAGCAAAATGGATACATAGGCTGGCATTGCCCATGGAAACATCAACAAAGTCTTGTATACGCGATTTGCTTTCAATCCTTTTACATTCAGACCAAGTGCTATAAAATAGGCAATTACCACCTGCAACACCATGTTTACCAGCGTCCACAGGAGGGTTACTCCTATGGCCGCCAAAAAGCCGGAATCAGCCTTTGCAAATGCTCTTTTATAATTTTCCAATCCCACAAAACTGTAATTATTCCAATGAAACAAGTTCATATTGGTGAGAGAAATATATCCGGTATACAAAATCGGAAATACAATGATAAGCCCAATTAAAATTAGTGCTGGTGTCAAATACAGCCATGCTGCTTTCTTCTTTCTTTTCATCTGTTACATCATTCCTTTACTGCATATCTGCAATCGCAGATTCTGCCTCCTTCTGGTACTGCTTTGCTGCCTTTTCTACATCATCACCTGACTTATTTACTGCTGCAAGTAACGATTCTGCCGGTCCCCACATTACACTCATCTGTGGAATATTCGGCATTGGCTGCGCGGTATCCGCAGTAGTCTTCATGGCACTTATCATTTCATTAGAAGATACCTGCGCATCCTCGTAAGACTTCTGGTTTGCAGGTGCACAATTTGCATTTACTGCCAAATCAATTCCTACCTGTTCACTTGCCATTGCTTTTAAAACACTTGTAATGGCTTCTTTTTTATTTTCTGCTGCATATTTCATTACACCTACCCCTTGTACTCCGGAATAAGGTGCCAGTTTTTCTCCGTTTGGTAAAGTAAACTCTGACAAGGATTTAATTCCAAGATTAATACCTGCATCCTTAATTCCTGTCACCAACCATGGACCACCTACAATGGCTTCTGCTTTTCCATCATTAAATAATGTGGTTACTGTATTATAATCTCCGTCTGCCTGTAATGCTGCAAATTTTTTATTATAAGCAATTGCATCCTTGGTTTCCTGTTTATCTAATCCCGGTTCTGCGGAATCATTGATAATATATCCGCCAAATCCATTAATAATTGGAGCTACATTGTATGCGGTGGAATGCTGATTTACCACTGCATAGGTTCCTGCATTTGTATCAGTATGTTGTTCCATATAAGCTAATAACTCATCTGTGGTACTTGGTACTTCACCTTCCCACAAATCTTTATTATACATAAAGAGTAATGTTTCAAAATATACCGGAAGCATATACTGAGTATCTTTATAGGTTCCTGCCTTTAATGTCATTGGAAGCATATCTGCCTCATCACTTTCAGAAATCAAATCTGTAATTGGTGCTAAAATCCCCATTTCTGCTAACATTCCTAAGGAATCATGTGCATAAAAATACATATCCGGTCCATTTGCTTCATCATTTCCATATAATTGTAACTGGTCTGTTAAACCACTCTTTTTCTCAAACGTCACCTGAATATTCTCATCTTTTAATTCTTCATTTACACAGTGTGCAATGGTGTCCATAATGCCCTCATCACCATCATGCCAGATAACAACGGTTTCTGCATCCCCCTGCGTTTCCTGCTTTCCTGTCCCTTTTTTATCTCCTGTCTCTTTTGTGCCTTCGTCTTTGTTACTTCCACAACCAGACAACAATCCCAAAGTCATGCACCCACATAATAAACAACATAAAAATCGTTTCATATTTCTTCCTCCTTTAGGAAATCGTTTTCCTTATTTTTAATTATTTGAAGCTTGCTTCTGATATTATTATTGCTATAAATGCCTATAAAGTCAATTTTTTCAAAAAGAAAATATTGACTTTGTTAGGAAAGCGCTATACTATTTAGTTAGATTTGTTCAATATTCTAGTCTTACTATTTAGGAGGTTTTTCTATGGCGATTACCATTAGTGATGTAGCAAAAGAAGCCGGCGTTTCTATCTCCACTGTTTCTAAGGTGCTAAACGGGTGGACTACTATTTCTCCTGCTACCAAGGAAAAAGTACAAGCCGCTATTAAAAAATTAAATTACACCCCAAATGCCCGTGCAGTAAACTTTGCAAGACAAAATACTATGAACATTGTATTCCTTACTGCCTTAACCCAGAATGAGGCCTACAAAAATCCACATATGTTTGATATCATGTGCGGTGTACAAAATGCGCTAGCAGAGACCAGCTATTCTATGACTCTGGTAAACACTTCCAACGAGTCTTATCCTGGTGAAACAGTTGCTCGGGTAATCTCTCAAAAATGTGCAGATGCTATTGTGGTACATGGTTCTGCCATCAGTGAAGAAACCGCTCAACTTTTCATCAAAGAAAAATATCCTCACATCGTCATCGGGCACCCAAACTTTTCTAATCAACTTTGTTGGATTGACACCAATCATACCCTTGCCGGCGAATTTGCTGCCGAGCACATGATTGCCTGTGGTTACACCGATACCGCTTTTATTGGTGGAAAACGCACTGACATTATTTCTGCACAACGCCAAAAAGGTTTCTTAGGATTAATGCACAAATACGGCTATCAAGTATCAGAGGAACACATTCTCTATACGGATTCCAGTATTGCAGAAAGTTTTCACGCTACCCTTTCCTTGTTAGAATCCCCTCATCCACCAAGAGCGATTGTATGTGAAAATAATATGATAGCCTTGGGAGTATCCAAGGCTATTGAAAAATCCGGGCTTCGTGTTCCCGACGATATTGCTTTTTTAACTTTTGACGTCTATCCTTATTCTGCAATCATTGACCCACGTCCAACGGTAATTGATATCAATATGTATGACATGGGTAGACAAGCCGGTATGATGGTTCTTCATAAACTTGCCAACCGTGACCTGCAAATTCAAAGTTTTACCACACTGCCCCTGCTGATTCAGGGAGAAACTACTCGTATTAACTTATAGTTTCTTCTGTTTATGTATCACATAAAGCGGCAATGCTACAAATACCATACCACCCAATATATTTCCAATGGTAACCGGTATTACATTTGCTAAAAATCCTGCCACATTTACATGACTGCTAATTTGCTGGACACTAAGTCCATATAATTCTTCTGCCTGTGCCACATAATTGTCACTCATTGCCGCAAAAATTCCTGCCGGAATATAAAACATATTTGCAACACAGTGTTCCCATCCGCCAATGACAAATGCCATAATCGGGAAAAATATTGCTGCTATTTTTCCTGCTGCATCCTTTGCTACGGTTGCCATTAACACTGCACAACACACAATGATATTACATAATATACCTGAGCATACTGCCTTCATTGGTGCTATGGTACACTTTCCATATGCGGTCTTAATCATAAATGCACCCAGACCACCATTACTATAATCAAATAAGCCACTGTAAGCTGTTAAGCCCGCAATGATAACTGCCCCTATCAGGTTACTAATCCATACCATTGCCAAAACTTTTACCATTTTACCAACGCCAAAGCGTTTGTCCATTACTCCGGCAATCATCAGGCAATCCCCTGTAAATAATTCTCCACCTACTAACACAATCATCATAAGCCCTACCGGGAAAATCGCACCTGCTAACGCCTTTGCGACTCCTTGATTTGCAATATGATGTACTGCTGCACTACTGGTTGCTGCGCCAAAAGCAATAAACGCACCCGCCATCATTCCAAGCAAAATACACCGAATCACAGGTAATACAACTTTCTTCTCGCCAGCCTGCATGTTTAGCTCTAATACCTGTGCCGGTGTATAAATATGATTCTCCATGGTTCCCTCTTGTTCTCCTTTTCCATACAACTCCATCTTATGTATTTATTGATTTTAATCAGAGTTATATATATCTAACTTTGCTATTTCATTTTACTAAGTGGGCTTATATTTGTCAAGGTATGAGGAGCACTGTCCGAGGAAACCTTTATTCTTTTACCAGTGTTTTTCCTGTGGGTCTAATACATAGATTCCCGGGGCATCATCTTCATTTCTCCACTTGAAATCTTCCGGTTCTGCATCTTCTGTCATAACTTCTACCAGATACAGTCCTTCCTTATCCGGCTCTTTCTCATCCAGAGGAATTGTTACAATACACATTTCATATTTTTGTCCATTATTCTCCAGTGTATAGGTGCTGTTTAATATCCACTCTTTATAGTTTTTTCCTCCTTCTGAACTTGCCATTCCGCCTTCTATGGATGACTTATCACTTCCGGAATAAAACGCCATTAGTTGTTCTATTTTTCCATCCAAATCTTCGGCATTTTCCAATGCATACTTAGAAAACAATCCTTTTAGTGCTTCTGCATCCTGCTTCTCTAAGGCATCGATGACAGAGTTTTTCATATCCTCTGCCATATCGTTATCTTCTTTTAAAACCTTTGCTCTATATTCACTGGCTGTTTTGTTTTTGGAACCACATCCAACTAACTGAAATGCTAATACACATCCAAGCACCATTAACATCCAGTTCTTTTTACCAGTGATAGTACGCGATTTTTTTATCTTCATCAAAACACCATCCTTCTGTTTTTTATACTTATTGAAAAATGCTTCCCACAATTCCGGTTCATCAGAAAAATCAATACTTCCATGAACATCTAAATTATCACTATCCATATCCTGGAACTTTGGATTGAAACCAGTAATCCACCACTGTGGCTCATCCGGATCATACTCAAATATCTTCTTTCCGGTTCTCTTGTCATAAAGATTCAATGTCATATGAAGGTTTGTACCGGTTCCACACTCCACATGGAATCCGTCCCCTACATAAATTCCTGTTTCGCATCCTGCTCCAAGATTTAAGTAATCACCTTTCCACATCCAAATAGTGTAAGTAGTTCCGTCTTTTATCTGGAACTGATATTTCTTCGGTTTCATTGAAGTAGCTGCACCAAATGCATAATCATAAACATCATTATAACCAAAATACTGTTGCCAACACTCTCTATCCGAATGATATACGCCATCTTTAGTTCTTGTGAAAGAAAAAGCATCCAAGAACGTTTCTCCGATAGGGGTCATGGACGCAAATGCCATAACATCACTAATATCTATTCCAAAGAACCTGTCTTTTTCCACGAAATCACGGAGTTTTCCTATTTTCTCTCGACCTTTATCTGCTAGGTCTTTTTTCATTGGATTCGGAATATAATGTTCCCAAACATAATCCGTAGCTGTAAAAAATCCTGCAGTAGCCGCATCTGCTGTTGGTCCGATATTAGCTATCTGCTCATCCAACCAATCGCCCATTTCCTGGGCTCCTGCTTCTATGGAGCCTGTTATCTCCTCAAGACTTGGAAATGCTCCATCATAATCCACAAATGCTAATGGACGGTTCCAACAATAATTATATTCATTTAATGTATATGGAGCTATCGGCATTCCTTTGACTTTATCTCGTGCTGCAAATCTTCCTGTTTGCGACATATATTCTCGCGCCTGAGCAAACCAAGTGCCAGCCGTCATATCCTGATAATATCCCGTATAACCAAATGGCTGTAACTGTTCCTTTTTCCGGTACAAATCATTTCCAAATTCATCGAAAGCGTAATTTTCCTTTACATCACCATCTGCATTCAGATAACGCACCGGACTTCCCATTTCATCCTGCAAATAGTAGTATATATCCTCTTTGCTTGTTTCACCTACTACATTTCCATCCCACAAAAAGTCTCTGGTGTTTCCATCTTCTACCTGTTGCAACAGATTGTGATAACGTCTGGTCTGATTCAAAACAAATTCCACCGTTTTCAGCGGATTTTCTCCTTCAAATCTCTGTTCCTCCACGCGCATTCCAAGTCCGTTATAAGTATAAACCGACCTTCTTCCGGCATCATCAAATGCCTGGTACATCTGGTTACGACAATCATATTCATATCCATGACTCTGTACACCATTTTCCAGCATCTGAATCAGATTTCCTCGCTTATCATACGCATACTCTGTCTGACTGCCATTTGTTACTGATTGCATCAGTTGCTGGGCTTCATTGTAGAAATATTCGGTTCTTTCTCCTTCTTTTTCCATGAAGCTACGATTTCCATATGCATCATATCCATAACTGCGTAAAAGTGTTTCTTCTTTTTCTACTGCAATCAAACGATTTAATGCATCATATCCATAATGGTAACTACCGCTTTCCTCCGGCAATCCTCTGCGCTCACGTTGAATGCCTACTCGATTTCCAACTGTATCATACTGATACTTGTAATCCTCTAATAAGCCTTCTTTATCCCAATGTGACAACTGCCGTATCATTCCGTCTATGCCATAGATATAATTGGTCTTCATTCCATTTGGAAATACCTTTTCGCATAATCTGTTATTATTATCGTAGCTATAATGGAATTCACCGTGTTCATCTTTTAACGAAGTCAAACGTCTCCACTGGTCATATCCGTACTCTACTGTCTTTCCATCCGGATACTGCATTTCTACACAATTTCCAAATGCATCACGTTTATAATGTACTTCTCTTCCTTTGGTATCTGTAACTTTTTCGGCTCTTCCCAGTTCGTCCACTTCAACCTTGGTAGTTCCAAGCCAATCCTGAATTTCTACTAACTGTTTTAATGGATTATAACTTAGTTTTACAGAATTTCCATCTGCATACTGGATTTCAGATAACTTGCCTCCCTTTGTGTAACCGAAGGTAGTGACAAATCCTTCTTTATCCTGTTTTTCTACCAAATATCCCATCTCGTCGTAAGTATAATGTTCCTGATTTCCAAGGGCATCGGTAACTGTTTCAATATGGCCTAAAATATCACGTTGATACTGTACAAAGTGGTGACTCTGGTTTCTTTCATTCTGTTTGCAAGCCTCTGTCAATTCCGGTTCCAGTCCACATTGTGAAATTTCTGACAAATTTCCTACCTCGTCATAGCTATAATGTGTACTGTTTCCAAGGGCATCTTCTACGCGAATCAGATGTCCTGCCGGAGAATAAAAGTACTTGGTTGTATTTCCATTGCCATCTGTTGCGGAACTTACTTTTCCCAACGGATCATAACTATACTGCTTATGCTGTCCGTCACTGCTTGCTATCTCAATAATACGGTTCATAGAATCGTAGGTATAATAGAAGGTATAGCCTTCCTGATTGGTACGACTCTTAACGTTGCGGTTTTTGTCATATGTATAGCTTACAGAAGTTCCGTTTTCATAAACTACCTTTTCCAACAGTCCTCCCTGTAAATATTCGTAAGCTATCGCCTGACCTGCTGCATCGATTATACGACTGATTTTTCCTAATGCATTGTATTCATAAGTAGTCTTATTTCCTCTGGCATCTATTGCTGCAATCTTTTGTCCTGCTTTATCATATACATTTCTTCGTACATTTCCCATTGCATCTATGGTTTTTATTTGCTGACCAAATTGGTTGTATGCCATATGACTTACTGCTCCATCTGCATCTGTCAATGCAATCAAACGATTCAATGCATCATATTCCATTTTTACATTGCTGCCATTGGAATCTACAACTCCCACTTTATTTCCATTTGGATCATATTCATAGCGTATCTCTGCGCCTTTTGCATTTACAATACGTTCTAACTGATTCAGCTTATTATAGAAAAATCTTGTCTTTGCGCCATTGGCTTCTGTTCGGCAAGTCATGTTCCACATACTATCATATTCAAATTGTGTCACATTTCCTTCCGGATCAATTATTTTGCAAGGTTTATTAATCTCATTATATTCGCACTGAATTTTACTTCCATCGAAATTTTCAATACAAGTTACTTTTCCTGCCTCATTGTACTGGATATGCTTTGTATTTCCCTCTGCATTGGTTATGGCAACAATATGTCCACGTTGATTATACGCATACTCGGTACGATTTCCATTTCCATCTGTGGTGGCGGTTACCTGTCCTAATTCATTATACTCATAATGCACTTCTCCACCTAAAGGTTCCTGAATGGAGCTGACGTTTCCATGCTCATCATAGGTAAGCGCAATCTTACTTCCATCCGGCTGTTTTACTTTAATTGGCTTTCCGCTTTTACTATAGGATATCCGATATTCTCTTCCCAGTGCATCTTTTCTGCAAACCAAATTCCCTCTCAGGTCATACTGACTATGTAAAAATTCCTCGTCACATATTTTAACTCCTGTCATCAAATGCATGGCATTATAGGTCATTTCCAGCTTTTCACCCATAGGATTTACTACCATGGAAAGATTTCCGGCATTGTCATAATCATAAGTGGTCTTATATCCTCTTTTATCTATAACCTGCGTTTTTTGATTTCTATCATTATATGCATACTGCACCTTTCCGTCTGTAAAAATGGTCTCTACACTTCGGAAACACTCATCATGCACATACGCTACTTCATTTCCATTTTGTTCTGTAACACGGACAATTCTATTCTCATCATCATATTCTAACTTCATGCAGCCGCCATCCGGATAGCTTTGCTTAATGACACGTCCCTGGGCATCATATTCATTTCCAAGACTCTGAATATTTCTACCATTGATAATTTCGCTTAATGCTCCGTTGGCATCGTAAGCATAGCGGAAAGTATTGTTTTCCTCATCACTTACCTTTGTCAGATACCCTTCTGTATAGAAAAGTCGTACGATTCGACCTGCACCGTCAGATACTTCTGATATAAAACCTTCTTCATTATATGCATATCGCAAGGTCTCTCCGGATATACTTTTCACTTCTGCTAATCTTCCTGCAAAATCATAAGAAAGCTTCAGCCAGTTATCATTACTGTCTTCTATTTTGGTATTTCTTCCTTCATTATCAAAAGTATACTTTACACCAAGCTCAGTCTTATAAACCATCCCTTCTACTATTTCCATCAGGGTATCACCTTTCCCGGTGATATGAGAATATTGTCCTTCCCCTTCTCGGATAAAGGTCTCTTCTCGTCCATCTGACCAATGTAATACTACACTTTGTGGATTTTTTATCAAATAAATCTGATAATTATGTACCCAGCCATTTCCTAATGCACCATCCTGTCGTTCCACAGAGTTATACACCATGGAAAACTCCATGGGATATAATCCCTTTTGTTGTAAATATTCTCTGTGATAAGCAAAATTTCCGGTTGCAAGATTAATTGGGTCTCCGCCATAATCACAACACTCATGTCGAAATCCCTTTAGCATCTTAATTAATTCTTTTAAAAGCTTTGTTATATTCAAATCTCCACAAGCAATTGTTAATCGACTCAACAACAAATTCGCGCCCTTTGCCCATTCTTGTGGCATCTCAATTTCTTCCATTGCGGCTACCATAGTAGACTCTAATTCTTCCACACTATTTTGGTAAGTATTCATAGCACTTTTTAATGAGCGCAACATATGCTGTACATTGTGGATTTCAGTAATTGCACTTTCAGCCTCAGAAGCCACGGAAAATCCTGTATAACACAACTTTCCATTCAATGTTTTCAACTGTGATAGCTGATTTACATAGGTTTCATACTCTACAATAATCTTATCACACAGATTGCATACCTCTGTTTTACTGTTCCAATCCAAAGTAACCTTTCCTAATTCGCTATAACTTCTGGCACTTCCGCCCACACAAATAGACATGGCATTTGCCTGATTATTCAAATTCAATACCTTTGGCAACACCTGTTCTTTTAACGTTTCTTGCATTTTATTCAGATTTTCAATATGTTCTTGGAAATTATTACGCCACTTTGAACTGTTTTTCTGAAATTTCTTTGCAGATTTTCCTGACCACTGACTCTCTGTTAATTCCAGGTTAGCCTGTACTACTTTTTTCTTCAGTGTATTAATCTGCTTTATAGACTGCTCCAATTCATTAATTGTTGTCCGGAGCACAGACATGTCAATAGAAAATTTTTTCATTTTTTTCTCCCTTATTGATTATTCTTCTTTTTCTCTTCCTCTTCTTTATGATAAGCGTTATCTTCGTTTTGCATACTTTTGCAAATACCTTCTAAACGTCTCTTTTCATCGATACAATCTCCCAACATACTCTTTCGTAACCGACTGATTGGATCATTTAATTTTTCTTCGTAAGATACCAGACTAAGAATATTTCTTGGTGTAATTGCAGTATAACTTGCATCTCCAAGCTTCTCTAATTCGCCCTTTACCTTCGCATCTTCTGATCTTAATAGTGTCAACTGATGAATCATCTGACCTAATGTGGTAATATCCCTATTACACCTACTTATTTCCGAACAACGGCAACTCATTTTATACTCCTCCTTATTTCTTTTCAATGTTTTTCTTCAAAGTTTGATCTGCATCTTTAAATGTAAACTCTGCAAATGCTGTTTTTCGATTCAAATCTTTTAATGCCAATTGCGCCATTAAATTCTCACATAAGAGTTCTCTACTTCCGTTCGCAAAAGCTCTTGCGCTTTTTCCACTCCAGTTGCCCTTCAGATTTTCAAACATCTTTTTTTGTTCTTTATAGATTGTCTGAAGTTCGTTCATAGCCGCTCTCTGTCGTACTTTTGCTGTCTGGAATCCACTCTTAGCTACTTTGACTTCACCCATTGTTCCCCCCCCCTCTCATTAACATAAAATATATATACAACTTTTATTGTAGTCTATTTGTATTTTTGCGTCAATATTTTCTGTTACAACTTTCATACAAAAATTATCAAAATCTCTCTTTTTTTACTCTCTTCCAATAATTTATAACACTCATCATAATCACTAAAACAACACCATATATCACATAACTTCGAATTCTTTCCACACTTCCATCCATTAGGAAATCACATCCCATAAATACCAGTATCGCAATAATTCCTTCTATCAGAACACGCACTACACCTAATATTCCATTCTCCTTCCAGAGTTCCCGTACCTCCAGTACGAATTCAATGACGAAAAGAATTCCGTTCACTATCATTGCGATTACAAATGGAATCAGCACAAAAGCAGACCATGTTGATGTCTTTCCCTCTGTTCCATATGCCATTATCATACATACTCCCAAAAGTAAGAGTAAAAATACTCCAAATGCTATTTTACTGGCTAAAACTAATTTCTTTTTCATATATTTGCTCCCTTTTTATTTTTTGTCATTCTACTACCTCTACCAACTGCGATAAATTCGGGATACATGCATAAATCCGCTCAGACAACTCTGCATCCGGTTGTGTCTGATCCGGGACAAAAATAACCTTTAACCCGGCTGTAATTGCTGACATTGCTCCATTGGGTGAATCTTCCACTGCATATGCCTCCTGCGGTTTAATTCCAAGTTTTTCACAGGCATACAGATAAACATCCGGTGCCGGCTTTCCATGTTCCACCTGTACTGCACTTACAATTTCATCAAAATATGCAAGAAGTCCCACTTGTTCTAATTGCTCTTTTGCCCGCTCTGTAGGTGTTGCTGTTGCAAGTGCAATGCGACATCTCTGTTTTTTTAACTGTTCTAATGCCTGTTCTGCCCCGGGCTTTTTCTCTAATCCTACCTGTTTTAAATGCTCCTGCATCATTTCTCGTCTATCGTCCCGAACCTTTATGTAATCAAAGTCTGCACCAAACCATTTCTTCAACAGTTCCGGCGCATAAGGTTTTCCAAGGCTTCGCAATTGCAATGCCTGCTCTTCGCTCATTACATAACCATTTTTTTCTGCTGCTTTTCTCCAAAATACTTTAAAATATTTTTCTGTATCAATTAAGGTTCCGTCTAAATCGAAAATCACTGTGCTTTTCACGTTTGGACCTCCTTCGCTTTTATTGTCACATGCATTTAAAATAAGTCCTTATACTAATATCCCCTCAAAATAAGGGTATGTCAACTACTTTTTGCCCTTATCTTGAGGGGAATCTCTTATCTCATTGTAAATTGTGCATAATTACCAGTATCCATATTGGCTGCATCATAATATCCATCCTGATAAAATCCCATATAATAGGTGTCTTTTCCCATACTTTCTAACTTTCCATCCATCATTCTCTCATCATTATGTAATACTACACAACATAAATTGGACATCTGATAAAAATCATTATCTGCATTTCGCGCAAAAAACTCATACATTTCATCCACTGTCACACCGTAATCAGACAAATCTACTGTGATATACTCCAATGCATCTTCTCCTGTATACACCTCATAAGTACCAGTATAATAATTGTCACTGGTATCATCCGCTGATAAATACCATTCAAATGTACCATCGGTTTGGAAATAAATAACGGAACCATCACCAGCAGAATAACTGTTTCCAGTAAATGCATCTGTACCAGAATAATTTTGGGATTTGTTAGAATCATCTGTTGTCCAATCATCGTCATCTAAGTCGATATCATTATCCCAGTCATCATCATCCCAGTCGATATCGCTATCCCAATCATCATCATCCCAGTCAATATCGCTATCCCAATCCTCGCTATCCTGGTCTTTTTTCTTATTTTTTCCAAAATTTTTCTTTCTATCCTCTGTATCTTTAGATTTTCGGTTGTCTCTGTCATATTCCTGTGTTTCTCCAAAGATTTCACGAACATTCTGTCGTATTTCATCCTGATAAAACACACAACCGATAATCACCAGAATTCCAAATATCATACCGATACATGATGTTACAATTCCGCCAATAGCAAACCCCTTATTGCACTCCTTACGTCTCAAAGCTATGATTCCAAAAATCAATCCCAGAAGCCCTAAAACAGAACCTCCTATAAACAATATTGTAGCAGATGCTATTCCCACTGCTAAAGACGCAATTCCAAATCCACACTTATTATTATTCATCTTTTCCTCCTAGTTTTCCTTCTAAATTCTTCCTGTTAATTTGTTCTCTAACTATAACACTTTTGTTATATCAGAAATGTTGCATTATATAAAAAATTTATTCTTGTACTGCTCCTATGTTTTCAATTGCCTGTTCCACGGTTCTGTAATAGATGATATCTTTTCGTTCTACTGTTTCCACCGCTTCATCTACATAAGTCTCTTCTCCATTCAAATGTCCTGTTTGCTGATTCACGGAATAGGTTTCAATTACAGCCGAACTTCCCACCAAATCTCCGACCAGTAATTTTTCTGATTCCAGATAGGTCAGATAAAATCCCAGATCCATATATCCCTCTACTAATGCACCATTAGGACTGTCACTGTCTGCATCGGTAATTCTTATAACTTCATCTGTTGCCAAATCATAATAGTACATTTCCAGAGGCCAGCAGCTCTTATAGATACAGCTATTATCACTTAATATATATGATGTCATCTGAAAAACATCTGGCATTACAACCAGAATCGGTGCATCACTTCCTGCCACATCCAATACAGCATATCCGTTATCATCTGCCTGTATACTTGCTGCAAATTTCAAATATGCATCCTGCCATTTTATGCTTTCTGATTCCGCTTCTTTGGGTTCTGTTTCTTGAGGTTCTGTTTTCTGAGGTTCCGCTTCCTGAGGTTCTGTTTCCTGAGGTTCCGCTTCCTGAGGTTCCGTTTCCTTTACATCTTCCTGTACTTGATTTACTGCCTCATTTACTTTATCCGAGTTATGAACAGCCGAATAAATAACTGCCGCAGCACTACCACATAAAGCCAGCCCCATCACTGTGCCTATTACTGCTTTTTTTGCTGTAAGAACAGATGCTTTGGAAAGAATGGATTTTCCTGCCTTTTCTCCGGCTGATGCCGCCTTTTGCTTTAAGATAGTACCGAATGGTATTTCTGCAACTTGTACGGACAAAACATCCCGATGAAGCAGATAAAGGAAAAATGGGAATGGTGCGATACCATAAAGTTTTGTTCCTTTCTTCTCCAGTTCCAAAGCCTTTGCTTCAATATTCTTTCTACCATAGTTCAATCGGCTTTTTACGGTGTTCTCCGATACATTTAATGTCTGTGCAATTTCTTTCACTGACATTTCTTCAACATAGTACATCATGATACACATTTTCTGTTCTTCTGATAATGTATCAATCATCTCCTGTACCAGCCTTTTTGTTTCCTTCTGGTCTATTGCAAGCTCAGGCTGTGTATCCGTTCTTTCATCTTCCAGTATTTCTTCCATACCAACTTCATCATCTTCATTCTGAATCTGCGAAAACAACACAATCTTTCTTTTCTTTAGTTCATCAAGTGCAGTTGTTGTCACAATCCTTGCCATCCATCCTGGGAATTTTTCTGCATCCTGTAACTGTTCTAGATTATTGAATGCTTTGATATATGCATCCTGCAATACATCCTGCGCGGTATCTTCCTGTTTCATATACCGAAGTGCAACATAATAATTCTTCTGGTAGGTCTGCATATATAAGAAATCATATCCCTGGTCCTTACCTTCCTTTGCAAGCCTGACCGCTTCTGTCCAATTCATTTTTCATCCTCCTTATTTTCAAGTTTCCTCTGTTTTACCATGCGCATGATGTTTTTAAATATGATCCTCACCTGTTCCAACGGAAGATACTCATTTTCCATATCCTTTTTTACCAATGCTACGAATAATTGTATTCCCTTCATTGCCCGTCCTCCTTTCACTTCTTAGACGAGTCAATTTCCAAACAGGTTTTATTCTTTTAATATTTTTTCAGTTTACAATATAATTATTTTATGATTCCAGATTAAAGAAACGCTCCCACTCTTCCACGTCATGACTTGCCTGCACTTTTAACTCATAGGTTCTTTCGTTTACCGCATCTATGGAAAAAATATAAGTATCTTCCTCTTTTTCCAAGGTATAAATAACGCCTTCTACCAACTCTTTCAGCTCTGAGTTATAATCCTTTTCCTCAATCACTGTGTCTTCAACCACCTTCATAGGCTTTCCGTTTGCATCGTATAACTTATATCCTTCTTCAATGAATGATACTATCTTGTAATCTTCCAACTTTAATACCAATCCATTGGTACGCATTTTTCGTATATCTCGATTACAGGAGTTTTCTGAAAGTATTTTTATATTATCAAGCTCCATATGAAAAAATCCACTGGTTGCCTGAATATCCCCAACGTATGCATCTGTAAAAGAAAAGTTATTCCATTCATCTGTTGTTTTATATTTCATTTTCTTACCTCGCTTCTATTTCATTTTCCATGTATTCTCGGATAATATTGCAGGATGCTTCAAACTGTGCTTGTTCTTCTTCTGTCAGCTTCAACTGAATCACCTGCTCTATTCCGCTTCTTCCAATTACACAAGGAACGCCTGCATGTACACCTTTTTGTCCGTATTCTCCTTCTAAAAGTACGGATGCAGGAAGTACTCTGTGTTCATCTAGCAATACTGCCTTTGCCATATCTGCCAGCACATAACCGATTCCAAATTCTGTGGAACCCTTTCCATTGATAATATCCATTCCTCTTAAATGAGTTCTCTCTAATATTTTTTCTTTCAAAAGTGCACCATACCGTGTTGCATCCTCTTGTTTGAGTTCCTTATAGTCTTTTCCGCATATGGTAAGATGTGAAAATGGTATCATAGAGGAGTCTCCATGTTCTCCCAACACAAAACCTACCACACTGTGAGGATCTACCTTGCACAAATCTCCCACAGTTCTTTTCATTCTTGCAGTATCAAGGGATGTTCCCGTACTAAATACCCGGTTTCTTGGAAGCCCCATTTCTTTTCGAATATAATTGGCAATGATATCTGCCGGATTGGATATGGTAATGATAATACCCGGAATCTCTATCTTTTTCAAATGGGACAAAATCTCTTTCATACACTCCATGGAAGCTCCCAAGGTATCTAATCGGGTCTGTCCCGGAAGTCTTGGCACGCCTGCACTGATTACCACAATATCTGCATCTTTGCAGTCTTCATAGGTTCCGGTTCGCACAATCACGGAACTTCCAAGAAAACATACACAGTCTGCAACATCCATGGCATGACTTTCTGCCTTCACGTTATCCACATCTAATAGTACAATTTCCTCACATATCCCCTGAATTGCCAAAGCATATGCACAATGGGAGCCTACATGTCCTGCTCCGATAATTACTATTTTTCTATTTTTTGACATAAATTGTTCTCCTTTATGCAGTATAGAAGCTATTTTACTACATTCCTGTAATTTTGTCTAAAAAAAGAGCTCGCCATATAAATGGGAGCTCTTTTTACCCTTACAATTCATCTTCTATAATTATCTGTTCTTTATTATACTGTTTAATAATGCTATCATATGACTTGAATTTTACATAATCTCGTATAGGATTATACATTGATGCTGATATAGTATCCAAAAATTGTTCTCTTCTACTTTCATCTGCAACTATGAAGAAATTAGCTCTAAAATCTTGTAATTCATAAAATTTTCCAAGAGAATTCTTTATATCTGTCGTATGCTCTATTTCATAAAAACTACATGGCATTCGCCTTTCATTAAACCATATAACATCTACCATCTTTGCTCTTCTTATTAAATTGCTATATGTAAATTGAGGAATAGTTTCTACTGTTGTCAAATCACAAAGTTTTGTCTCCAAAAATTTCTTATTCTTATCTTGAGCCGGAACATATGTCATATATTTTTTATTATTTCCCAACTTAACAACAATCCCCTGATAATATGCATGTGTAAATACTTCATCTGACTTTTTATTATTAGGTTTAATCCCAAGTTTTCTTAATACTTCATCCTTATCCTTGGTCAATGCCCAAAGCCCGGGTTTTATTTTAAAGAATTCTTCATATACTTGGACAATTCTTCTAATACTTTCTGCTGGTGTTTTTGTTTTCCATGTAGATACATCTACCATATTATTTAATTGCTGAAATGTAGCATACCCACCATTCTTCTCCATTGCCACTATCACATCATCTTTTTGTGCCATAAAATCATCCCCCTTTACCTTCTACTTTGGAATTTCATTCCAACACTGATTGAAATAATATATTTCTTTCAAATCTAGACTTAATCTTTTCTATATTTTCCTTAAGTATTTCTATAAGAACACAACTTCGCTTTAATTTTAATGCAGCTTCTCCTACAACACCGCTACCTGCAAAAGAATCCAATACAACTTCTCCCTCATAGGTAACAAATTCTAATATTTGTTCACATAATGATATTGGCAATTCACTTTGATGAATTCTTACCTTTTTAGATACCGGCGACACATCAAACATGGTCGGAAGCATACCTTTACACCCACTCATATAACAATCCATTCCATTTATATCCGATTTTTTCTTATCATATCTCATTCTTCTCGCCTTACCCTTAGAAAAAATCATAATATCTTGTGTATTCTTCGCTTTTCTCCCTGTATTACTTACAAAATTTCCTTTCTTCCAAGTAACTTTCGAATAATAAATCAATCCCGCATCTTTTGCATACTGTTTTATTTGATATAAATACTCATAATTATTAGCGTTTTCAGCCGGAAGAACTTCTACTAAAAAACATCCCTTTTTAAGTACGCGTGCTTTCTCTTTAAAGTCATCATAAGTATACTTAAAACAATCATATAGTGCAAATGCCCTTGTCCCCCCCTTATTCGATTTCAAATCAAGCCATGGATGGTCTGTGAATATACAGTCTATACTTTCATCTTTTAATATGGATAAGTTCCTGCCATCTCCCTCTATTAGAATACATGCCTCATCATTTGAATCTATTGTTTTGTAAATCCCCTTTGCTATTCGTTCAAAACGAATACCTAAATTTTCATAAATTCTAGCCCTTACTGTTGTCTTTGGTTTCTCTTTATTTTCTAAATATGCTTCATTTAATGTAAACGAATCCTTCCCTTTAAAACAATTGAATAATTTTTCAGCTAATATCATTAATAAATCCTCCAAGTGATAAAATTTTAGGAAATTTTTATCTTCCTTGAATGAAAAACTAAAACTTGACTGAAATATCGTCTGATTACACAAAATCGATTTTTAACCCCAATTTCGACTTATATTGTTGTGCCTTCTTTCTGAAAGGTGCTATAATTAGCATATTCCAGACAGCGGGTATATCAAAAATTGCATAGTAAACAGACGGCTGGCTAATTCTTATGCAAAAGTAAACGCGACCCGTCTAATAACACCTATTGACAAATCGAT
>JAAYPT010000074.1 GCA_012519695.1 Clostridiales bacterium
GTACTGCAATTAAAATTGCAAGAATTATTTTACTTTTTTTCTTTTTATCCATAATCTCCTCCTACTAAAAAGCTGTATACTTATACAAGTATACAGCTTTATTCACTACCACACAACTGTTTTATTTATGATACTTCGTTCCGGTATGCCCTTTTCTGCTTTTTTTCCTATATTTTACATCACTAAAATTGCTCCCAGTACAATCAATCCTACCCCGATAATCTTCTTTTTCGATATTTTTTCCTTCAGCACAAAATATGCTAACAGCAATGTCCAGATATAAGTAATTGCCGTAAAAGGAAGTGCCGCAGAGTAATCTAAGTAGCGCAATACATAAATATCTACTAAAGCAGATGCCAGATACAATACACCACCAATATACAATTTGATATCCCACAGTGCCTTTATGATATTTTCTTTCTCTGAGGCTTGCTTAAAAAACATGGATGCAACTGCCCCTAATATGGTTCCCCCAATTAAAATCGCATAATAAATCATTCTTCGTCTCCTCCCCCGATGAGTATTACTCCTGCCATAATTACCAGTACTCCTATTACTTTGCGTATGGTTACTACTTCTTTTAAAACCACTGCGCCCAACAGAATACTCAATACATAATTCATACTAAGCATCGGTTGCAATACGGAAAGACTGCCAAATCGATATGCAATCAGCATAATCAACGCCCCTATACCATAAAATACAAATCCCAACAATGCGATGAGTAATCCCTGCTCTGCTGACAGTTTCCAAAATAACTGTCCGAGACATGCACAAATGGAGGAAAGCAACATCAATAAAATTCCTGTTCTGTTTTTTGCAAATGATTCTCGCATGGACGTTTCTCCTTACTTATACGGTTTTAGGGCATAGTTACACTTTTTCAGGGAAAAGTTCTTGTTATAATATGGGTCCCCTTCTTTTAGTAAGGAAATCCATCTGTTTCTGATAAACTCTATCTCATCACCAAATCTGCGTACTTTTTCCTTCGTGTCCTCTTTTCCCCTGCTCTTAGATTCATAATGATATGCCTCTACACATGGATTATAGACTACCAGATAACCTGCCTGTCCTACTCGAAGGCACAAGTCCAAGTCGTTGAATGCCACAGTAAGGACTTCGTCCAATCCCTCTACTTCATCAAAAATACGTTTTTCTATCATCATACAAGCAGCAGTAACCGCACTGTAATTCAACTGAGTAGCAGCTCGATGCATATAGCCTTCTCGTTCTCGCTTCAATCCTGGGAACATATTTGCTGCAATTCCGTCAATTCCCAATACAATTCCTGCATGCTGAATGGTATTGTCCGGATAGTATAAACGTGCTCCCACAATTCCTACCTCTGGTCGCTGGCAGTTTCCAAGCATTTCTTCTATCCAGTCTCTTGTAATCAACTCAATGTCATTATTTAATAAAATCAAGTACTCTCCTGCTGCAAAGGAAGCTCCATAGTTGTTGATTGCAGAATAATTAAATCCCTGTTCCCATGTAACAATCTTAACTTTCTGTCCACCAGCTAAAGTTCCCTGACAAGATATGCCGCCAGACACCTTCTGGTATTTTGCTCCACAAAGTGTTTCATAATACTGAAATGTCTCGTCTTCCTCACTATTATTCTCTACAATAATCACTTCATAATTATTGTATGTGGACTTTTCTATGGATTCGATACAACGTTTTAACGTCTTTGCCTGATCCTTATTTGGAATCAAAATGGTTACTAAGGGATTTCCATGTACTTTATACTTTACACGATAAAAGCCAAAAAACTTTCTCTGGGTTACCGTTCCAGTCTGTCCTACACGCTCCAAATGTTCCTCAATTGCTCTTTGTCCTGCGTCATAGGCATATTTTTTACTCATAGGATTGTCTGAGGTAGAACTGCGATGCACTCTCCAATGATACAGTATCTTCGCCACATGTCCTACTTTTTTCGCCTTTTCGGTACAACGCAAAATAAAATCATAATCCTGTGCGCCGTCAAATTCCTTGCGGAAACCGCCTACCTGTTCTAATACGTTACGCTTCACGCATAAGAAATGAGTAATATAGTTATTGGAACGTAATAAATCAATACTAAAGTCCGGTTTGAAGTGGGGCTGTGAATGTACCCACTCTCCCTTTTTTCCTTCGGTAATCTTATCTTCATCGGAATAAATTACTTCAAATTCCAAATCCTGATTCATCTTGGACACCATTTCAAACAAGGTTTCCGGTGCCAATAAATCGTCATGGTCTAACAGTCCAATCCACTCACCTTCCGCATCTTTTAATCCTTCGTTGGTATTTTCTGCAATTCCCAGATTCTTATCAAGGTGACGATACTTTATTCTGTTTTCCTGCTGTTCCCCAATAAACTGTTCTACGATTTTTCTAACCTCATCACTTGGACTTGCATCTGCAATACACAACTGCCAGTTTGAATAGGATTGCTTGTGTACAGACTCCAACATCTCTATCAAATACTTTTCCGGGGTCTGATAAGTAGGTACCACAATACTAATCAATGGTCGATAGGAAAACTTTCGTTCCTGTTTTCTTTGCTTTTGCAGTTCTTCCGTTCCTGCTTTGTAATATTCATACCAAGGTTCATATGGCACTTCTTCCGGCTCCATGCGGTCACAAAGTCTTGCCCAAAATGCTTTTGGACCATAGTGTTTTAAATATTTAAAGCCTTTCATAATTCGATATGGTGTAATTTTCATATATTCATTCTTCCTTCTTAATCTTAAATCATTCTTTTTTATTCTAGCATACCTAAATATACACTCGCAATAACCTTTTTATTATGACAGAATTTTAAAAAAAGTCCATGGCTTTTGCCGAAAAATTTTTATTATATATCTTTCCGGCAATATCATGGGCTTTTTCTTGCATCTTTCGCATAATATTTTTGAACTTTTCACAAAGGAGGAAAGGCTTTTATGATTCTTCCGTACACAGATCCTGAATGGGATTATGATAACTTTTAGGCAAAATACTATCGTTCCAATTCCTTTGCCAATAGTTATAGATATCATTATGAAGTCTTGGGGAGTTTGTAATATCACTTAGGAAAAATGCCTGTTTTATGACTTGACGGGCTTTTTCTTCTTGTCCTTCTTCTTTTAGTACCCAACCGATTCCGTATAGTAACTTGGCTACTTTTGTAAATCTTCCTGCCTGAAGTTCCAAATATATTCCTTCTTCAAATATCCTTTGTGCTCTGGCTGTGTTTCCTTCTAGCTTTTCTATCATAGCTATATTATATAGCACCACTACATATTCTCTCACTTGATAAGTAACTGCAACGTTACTGCTTTGAATGGACTTTTTAATACTATTTAAGATTTCTTTTGCTTCTTGCTTTCTTCCTATATTATAATAACCACTTGCAATATTATTTAGAAGAAATATCTCTGTTCTGGTTAATGGCCACCTGGTAATATCTATTTTTCCGAACTTTGGCATGGTCTCCCGCAAGGCTGTCTCATACCGCCTGATTGCCTCTTCCCATCCGATTTCTCTTTTTCCATAATGAATTAGCGTATCATAACGTAGAATACATTGACGGTTTTCCATTGAATTTTTCGGGATTTTTTTACGAAGCTTGTGCCAGACCCGATAGGCTTTTTCATATTCCATCTGGGTGGTATACTTAGAAACCATCCGCAATTCTTCTCGCAGCTCATACTCTTCTACATTGATAAAACCTCGATCTCGTTCCATCGCCTGATTCATTTTTTCCATGAGACTGCGGTAATTCTTTTCTTCCGGAGTAACAAGCCCTCTTTCAATTCGTGACAGAGTTTCGGAACTGCAAACTTCGTCACTCAATGCCTCCTGAGACAATCCTGCATTTTCTCGACATTTTCTTATAATTTCATTACTTGTAACAAGATTCTTTTGAATATTGGTACAACACCACATATTTTCTTGGGGAATCCCTCCGTACTCTTCCCACACCTTTTCCAGGGCTGCTTTTTGTCTTTTTATTTGTATATATAAAAAGGCTTCTTCCTGTATTAGTTTACGGTTTTCTTCCCGGGCTTTTTGCTGCATTGCCCACATAAGTTCTTCCATGAAATCTGCCAACTGAAAAATAACTTCATTGCGCTTTAATAAATCGATTGCTTTATTTGCCAACAATATCACAACTTCATATTTTTTCTCTTCTTTTAAAAATTGAATACCGGCATATACCACTTTGGGATATATTTTTACCAATTCCTCTTCGTCCCATTTTTTCTTTTCTATGTTTTTTAATAATCCGTATACTAATTTCTTTGCTTCTTCTTGCCTTCCCAGCTTTTCATACCCGCGGGAAAGTAATAATATCAGAAACATTTCACTCCTGCCTAATACCAGTTTTTCTATAGACATTTCCATAAAATCACGGACTGTTAAGTATATCGCCTGGGCTATGGTTTCTACGCTTTCTTTCCATTTTCCTTTTTCTGCCTGCAACATTCCCAGACACTTTAACACAAATTGTTTTTGGAATGTATCCTGCATATTTACATCTTTCTCGTAGCTTCTTAACCGATGATATGCCTCTTCGTATTTTCCTCTTAAAAGAGCGTTCCATATATTATCACGTTCTTCTAACATATGGTAATCTTTTACACTGATAATCGTTCCGAACTTATCAAATGATTTTCCCAGTCGCTGTAAAATGGCTTCCAGCAATAGCTGATCCGGTCTTCGCTCTTCACTTTCTATTCTGCACAGCGTGGTATGTGAACATAGACCCTTTATTAGTTTTGTTTGTGATACTCCTTCCTCCTTACGCAAATTCTTAATTACTGTTCCAATTCCATTCATAAAAAAATACCCTACACAACTTATTTCTCAAATGTATAGGGCATATTTTACCATGATTCTTTCTTCTTTTTTGATATCTACGCTTTTTGCGATTTTTTCTTGATTTTCTTTCTAAATTCTTCCTAATATAAACAATATTCGTAATGCAATTTCTCCCGGTGTTCTGGTACGCAGGCGTTTTGGATAAAACACTTTATGAAACCAATTTGGCAGGGAAAATCCATCTCGTATAAAAACAGAAAGTATCTTTTTTTGCGCTGAATTTAATCGACCTTCAAAGGTGTGATAAAAATACTGTAAGGACTTTTTATCTTCTTTTGCCTCCGGTCCTAAGATTTCCTTTTGCACAAAATACTTTATAAGGTTTCCGGTCCCTGCATCACCGGAAGTCACTGCTTCTTCGTGGCGGATATGTGTTGCCGAGCTTCGTTCATCGTACAATACCTTACCAAAGCACACTGCTCCGCGAATCAACCAACGGTCATGCAATTCCTTTCCCAGCGGCACCTGCAATAACAGTTCTTGTCTTGCCCGTTCATTGATTACCATGGTAAATCCAGAACCCGGCGTATAATAAATAACATCTGACAACTCTAATGTTTCTTTCTGCTTTGGAGAACGGCGGATAAACTCTCCCTTATCCGTATAGTAATCACATGCGGTATAGTATAACAAAATCTGATTTTTATCTTCTTGTTCTAAACGCTCCACTGCCCATGCAACTTTATCCGGATACCACTCATCATCCTGATCGCAAAAAGAGTAATAATCTGCTTCATCACACTTACGCAAAATCTCGTAAAAGCTGTGTGGACAACGCAGATTCTTTCCGCCATTATCTAATAAAACAATTCTTCTTCCACTGGTATCGTTCTTGATATATTCCTCTAAAAAAGCAACGGTATCATCCTTAGAACCATCGTCTCTAATATAAATATCTATATTTTCATATGTCTGATTCACAATACTGTCTAACTGACGTTTTAAAAATTTTTTTCCATTATAAGTTGCCAGAACTACATTTACTTTTGGCTTTTCCATGATTTTTCGCCTCTCACATTTTCTTTACTTTTCGATAAATAATTATAAACTGTATCAGAATCTGAACCAATAGTGTTGCTACTAACGCCCACACTACTCCGTCCATAGAATATTCTTTTACAATGGTAAGTGAACCTATGACTGCCGCCAAAATTCCGAATCCGCCAATAAGGTACTGTGACTTAATGGCACGAATCAAGGTACATACGCTGAACATACTTGCGTTAATGGCAATCAATATGGACACAATAATTACCGGAATAAACAGATAAACATATGGCTCAATATCTGTTCCAAACAGCAATACCAATCCCCAATGCGCTAACAGCTTAGAACCTATTAATGCTGCTATGGTAATTGCACCTATCAATAAAGCAAACTTTTTCAATCCACTTAAAAAATTCTTTTTATTGCCATTGTTAAACTCTACGGTCAACGGTGGAATCAGTGGTGCAAACAGGGTTGTTGCTGCCAGCTGGATTACAATGGTAGGAGATGCAACAGAAGAATAAATTCCCATCACTTTTTCTCCAAAGAACTGTTCTAAATATAATTTTGGTATGGTCAAAGACATATTATTTAAAAATGCTACCACTGCTAATGGAAAACAGGTAATCAATAAGGACTTTACCTGTTTTCTCATAACCGCTTTGTCTATCGGTGTTTCTTCTACATAACGCTTTACCTTGCGTCTGTCATAGAACAGCACCACTGCTAAAGAAAACAGTGACATTGCCACAATACTGATTAATAAACGTACTGTGACAAACATAGTATCAGAAATCGGTTGTGTATCTGACATCATAATAAGTGATACATTACCGACTATAATGAACGCCGCAAAGAAAACTACCATCGAACCGATTCCACGAATTGTCAGGGAAATTCCCGCATAATCCATTCGTTCATTTTTCTGGTCGATTCCATAATATACATCTGCCATTCCTTCCACGACCTTAAAGCCCATAAAACTCATGATAATAATTGCTTTATCTAAGGAATACCCATAGTATAAAACCACTAGCAGACACGCTACAACAGACAATACATTGGTATATACTCTGGAACGCATATACTCTCTGTCCGTGTACTGTCCGTCCATATCGGACACCTGATAACTTCTTACATTAAACAGACCTACAATTGCCGGTGCTGCTGTTGCACTCATGGCTAGGGATAAAAGCCCTGCATCACCAAAACCGGAAACTCGTACAATAATTACAGATATCAACCACTGACATACATAATAAATCAAAGAGCCTACCGTATTAAACAACATATTCTGTTGTACTGTTCTTACTTTTTTCTCACTTGTTTTACTCATATTATAATCGTCCTATTAAGAAAATAATTCTTATGAAAATTTCGTCTACAATCCCCTGACGGAAATACTTTGGATAAAAGGTTTTCTTTAATGCCAATAACGGATGAAATCCGTCTTTCGTAAACATTGCAAGGGTCTTTTGATCTTTAACAGATAATCTTTCCTTATATAATACTTCATATTCCTTTATCTGCTCATGAATATGATGGAAATAGTGATTCAAAAAGAAACGCTTGAATCGCCATATCTGAAACTTGATAAAACTATCTCCACCATCACTGACGTTATTTGCATGTCTGCGATATTTTGTAGTGGGGCGTTCGTCATAAATTACCTCACCCATTCCGGCGCAAATCATATACATCCACCAGTCATGCCCGGTACATTTTTTTGGAACATCTGCCGCTACAATATCTCTTGCAGTCTTATTAAATACACTGTTAAATCCAAGGGAAACACAATCTACCAGGGAATTACGGAATCCCATCTTAGGGGTTTTTCCATCTCGATGTGCCATGAAATTCAAATCTCCGTCATAGTAATCATAATTGGAAAAGTATAAGACCGGTTTATCCTTTGGCGTATTTTCCAAACGCTCCAGTGCCATCTCGATTTTATTTTCAAACCATACATCATCCTGATCGGAAAATGCATAATAATCTGCCTCGCCACTGTTGGCAACTAACCATAAAAAGCTATTTACAAATCCTACATTTTCACCCTTTTCCAAGTGAATCTGATTTTTTTCCACATATGGTTCTAATACCTTTAAGGTATTATCCTTGGAACCATCATCTCGCACATAAATCTCAATATTTTCATAGGTTTGCCCTAAAATACTGTCAATCTGCTGGGCAATGTATTTTTCACCATTATAGGCAGACATTAATACTTTTACTTTTGCCTGACTCATTTCTGCCTCCTTATTCCAACTTTGCTACAAATCCTGCTGCATTCTCATACACGCGTTCCAATGAATCAAAATATGTCTGATTGTCTAAGTAAACCGTGCTTTGACTATCTGTAAGCACTAATACATATTCTGCATCGGAATTTAACAACATTTCCAAAAATCCTGCTGAGTTATTCACATCCCAGCCATCATTTCTCTGATTGGTAATTCCCTGATACCAGAAATCGTCCTGCCAGTAACTGGCGATTGGAACCATATCCTGTCCCTTAGAAATCAATTCATCATACACATAATGGTATAACTCTCGCTTGTCTAGTGAATAGCCTGCTGACCGCAGGTTATTATAATTATAACTAAAAATATCATTGTATACCGAGGACTTTATATTTACATTAAACAGTTCATTTTTTCCTTGAATCTTCTCTTCTATATGAAATACCATTGCCCCAAATACTGCAAGCCATACAGCAAAACAACATCCGGTTACAATTCTTGTTTCCTTTGTCATATAAGAAATTCCGGCAATCACCAATAACATCACAACAAACCATAATACATAATAGGTCTTGTAATAATAATAGGAGGATACTTTTCCCGCCATTCCTCTTAGAAACAGACCTATCATAAAGATTACTAAAAACGGAAGTAAGAATAAAGTTGTTGTATTTTTCTTTTCTTTTACTTCTTTATAGAATCCATACAGTGCAAATGGTAAAAACGGAACAAAATTAGAATACAGGTCTCTGTAAATTGCCCCTTCGTTTGACAATGCTCCGCCAACGGTTAAATTGCTACCGAAAATTCCAAAGTATGTATACACCATTCCCAAAATACATGGTATCAGGAAAATCGCAAGACAAGTGATAACCGTGTCTTTGGAAATTAAGATTCCTGCTCTTTGCTGTTTTAAAAATACTACAAAAATAACCGCAAAGAATATAATCGGCATAAACATAACATAACACTCAAAAATGCCAAGGCAACCTAACGATAATAGAACTATGTTCCACCACTTGGCAATTTCATCCTTGGCAAATGTATCTGCTAAGAATACTAATAATATCAAAAGCGTAACTCCCATTCCAAGATATACAAAGCCGTATTCTGTACTGTCTAATGGATAACCACCAATATACAGAAATGATACAATAATTCCTGCCACCTGCATAAATCTGGTATTTAAGTATCGTTTTATCGTTCCGTAAAACATTCCACCTGCTAATGCTAAAAATAGCGGCTCACTAAACACAAATATCCGATAGTAATAATCCACTTTTAGTAGGGGAGAAAACACTTCTATCAACAATCCATTGGTTAATGCCTGATAAAACATGTTGTTTACACACTGATTGTTCACCACATCCATGGCTGCCTTAAAATGTGCTGCCGGGTCTATGGTAAGATAATTGATAAAAAACTCTGTTCCACCATAACGATATTTTGTCAACAACACAGAAAACACCAATAACGCCACACAAAAAGCTGCATCACCGATATGAAATTCATATTTCTGTCTTTCCTTTGATTTATAAATGCGAAACCACAAAACTGCTCCTGCACATAAATCAAAAATTCCTATAGTAATAATGTTTACCGGAACTTTTAACAGATTGATTACTGCTGCTACCAAAACATGCCAACAGGTAGTAACCAAAATATCGGCTACTACCCATGTAACTGCGTCTAACTTTTTCTCAGATTTTTTACTAAAGTATATTCCACTCGCCAAAGCACCCCATGCAACGATAAAAAAGAGTGATGCTGCTATTGAACTTTCCATAATGTGTCCTTTCTTTTAATAACAGTATGATACTAACTGGATAACGGCATATGCAGTCATAAGTCCCATGCCGCCTACTGCTTTTTCTGAAAAACGCTCTATTTTATTTTCGATTTTCTTACTTCCGGTTCCTATGAACAGTAATGGTAACACCGGTAAAATATATCTTCCCTGAAAACCATGTACTACCGGCGTTCCCACTGCATTGTTTACACCATCACCGATATATAGTCCCACAAATACTGCCAAAATACACAATCCACCCGCACATACACAGATAATTTTCTGGACGCGTGTTAGCTTTTTGGACATTTCGTTGGTATTTACACATGCAACTCCAACTACAAAACACGGAACAATATACAGCAACGCTCCCAATGGATATTTTAACCAGCCCAGTGTATTGACATTTCCCATAAAATAATCAAACTGCTGCACAATGGTTGCCACAATAACTTTTGGTAACATTAACGGATGTTGCTTTAAGTACTGTGTCTGTGAAATGCCATCGGTAGTTGCCTGCAAGGTAGACACGGAACCAAACATGTGGAGTAACAAATATCCACCAATCAACACCAATGGAATCATGGCTATTCCAAAGGCTTTCCAGTAGTCCTTCTTTTCTCCGAAACGCTTCATCGGAATTAAGAACACCAACAAACCAATACAGATATATACATATTTCATTACAAAAATAACCAAGAGTATTGCGCTCAATGCAATGGCATTTTTCCAATTCAATTTCTTTTCTTCCTCTAATGCATAACGTATACACAATGCACTAAATAAAAAGCATAAGGCATTTAAAAGCGCATCCGGTGAACAGGAAGCTGCCTGATACATCATCATTGGCATAATGGCAACAACTGCCATAAGCTGTTTATAAATCGGAATTATCTTGATAGCAAAATACACAATTACCATATACACAGCCAGATTGAATAATCTTGCCATTAAAAAGACTCCGTACATGCTAAGTCCAAACAATCTACCTAAGAAAATTCCGATTGCCTGTGGATAATAGGAAATAGAGGTCACGCCTCCATCATACTTCATTAATATCGTATCTTTTGCAAAACTCTGTTCCTGTAAATTTTTCACATAAACAGTACCATAACTTGAATTCGGCTGAACCAATCCAAAATCAAAATCATTGATATTCTCCGGCACACGAATCACACCGTCTTTATGTGCAACATCTGCAAACGGACGCAACACATTTCCATAAGAAACATCTGTTGCTCGCAGGAAATGATCCCAACCGTCACATTCCTGTCCCGGCGGATTCATTACCGCCATTGCAATTCCGCCAATTATTCCAAGTACTAAGAACATCATCTGTACGTTATAATGTTTCGTTCCTTTGATTGGTACAAAAAAGATTAAGGCAGATACCAATACAAAAAATCCGGTAATGATAAAAAACAGTTTTAAACTAACTAATCCATATGTAATAGACATACGAATACGATACCACAATGCTGTTCCGTTCTGTGTGAACTGCTCCTCGTATTCCCCGGAATCTACACACACATATACATCCTGATTTTGTGCATCAGACTGTATCTCCACATACAGCTCTGTTCCGGCATCAATTCCATTGGTCTGCATATCCAGATGTATCTGCTGTTCCATTCCGTTGGATGGAGCTACCTCTACGGTCTGCTCTCCCAACACTTCTCCTGTCTGAGCATTTCCCAACACAATCTGCACATTCTCTGTCTTTTCACCTGTGTTAGCCAACAGCATGTCTATATACTTCATATCATTTAATATGTTAAAAGACTGGCGAACTGTTCCGGCAGACAATGGTACATTTTCCGTATTTGCATCCATCTCATTAAAATCTGTCTGAGAAGCACCGATAAATACGCCTTTGAAATACAGCATTACCATTGCAGAAAACAATACTGCAAACACCGCCCACACATATTTTCTATCTATCTTTTTTATCTTGTCCCACATTATTTTCTATCCCTCTCATCCTTCAATCGTTGTAACTGCATTTCAAAGTCCTGACGATTCTTCTGGCAGCTTGTCTGTAAAATCATTCCTGCAAAGAATGACTGAATTGCAGCCAACATAATAAATAAGGATACGAACAATGTTGGGAAATTTCCAACCATACCGGTATCATGGTAAGCAATTAATACCGGTATAAATAACAATACGGATAGAATTGCTAATATCAAAGCGATTCCACCGAAAAATCCCATCGGTTTATAGTTACGATACAATTTCACAATTGTTTTAATTACCTTAAATCCATCGGAAAATGTATTCAGTTTTGACTCGCTTCCCTCCGGTCTGTCACGATAATCAATGATGACATTTTCTACAAACATATTCTTGTCTGCTGCATGAATACTCATTTCTGTCTCAATCTCAAATCCCTTCGATAATACCGGGAAAGACTTTACAAACTGATAACTGAAAGCACGATATCCGGTCATAATATCCTTAATATCTGTACCAAACAGTATATTGATACTCTTTCTTACGATAGAATTACCGAAATTATGGAACGGTCTCTTATTCTCTGTAAAATAGGTAGAAGATAAACGGTCTCCTACTACCATATCTGCATTTCGCTCAAATACCTTTTTAATCATTTCCGGTGCAAATTCTGCCGGATAGGTATCATCTCCATCTGCCATAATATAGCACTCTGCATCGATATCACGAAACATTCTTCGTATTACATTTCCCTTTCCCTGCTGGTACTCGTAACGGACAACTGCTCCTGCCTTACGGGCTATCTCATCTGTTCCGTCAGTAGAATTGTTATCATATACATAGATAACTGCTTCCGGCAATACACGTTTAAAATCTGTTACTACCTTTTCTATTGTTTTACTCTCATTATAACAAGGAATCAATACTGCTATTTTATCCATTTTTTTCTCCTTTTGCCTGTCTCTAATCAAATACATATGGCTTATTCTAACATTTTTTTACCTTTTATTCAAGATAAGTCACTTCTTGAGTTTCCGTACTTTTATCCACAACCCCTATTTTTTCTGGGCTAGTAGTAAACAACTTTAAGAAAATGCCCAAAATATAAGGAACTTACTCTTTTGTTATGGTAAAATTAAGGTGTCTAA
>JAAYPT010000075.1 GCA_012519695.1 Clostridiales bacterium
GGGGGGGTTTTCTAAAACACTAAAACATTAAAACACTATATCCTAAAATTTTTCCTAGGATGTTTAGAAATTAAAATTTCTCGTTGCTTTGCAACTGCAACGTGGGTGTATATTTCAGTTATATGGATAGAACTGTGACCGAGCATTTCCTGAATATACCGGATATCAACATCCGCTTCAAGAAGGCTGGTTGCAAAGGTATGACGGAACATATGTGGAGTGATGTGCATCTCAATATTGGCGAGAGAAGAGTATTTATTAATCATTCTGCGTACAGACTGGTCAGATAGTGGGGTTCCATCCTGATTAGCAAAAAAGTAGTTACACTGGGTGATTTCAGAATTAAAATTCATATGATAAGTTTTTAAAATACGAATAACAGATTGGTTTCCGATATGAATCAGGCGTTCCTTGTTTCCTTTGCCGAATATAAGTATTGTTCCATCATATAAATTTACGTCGTCAGAACGTAAGGTGCAAAGTTCAGAAATTCGCATGCCCGTTGCAAATAGAAGCTCTATAACAGCAGCATCGCGTAAAGCATTTCTTTTTTGATAATCCGTTTTGGCAGTTTTTTGCTGCGTGTAAATGGTAGCTAAAAATGTTTCAATAATATGTAATGGAATTGTTTTGGGTAATTTGGCAGGTTCGCGAAAATGTACATGGATTCGATTAAAAGGATTTTGAGTAATAAAATCTTTGTACTCTAGAAAATGAAAAAAAGATTTTAAAGATGCGATTTTTCTTTTTACAGTTTTGGGTTGATATTGTTGATGGAGCGTGGCAATATATTCTTCTAAGAGCGTAGAGTTGAGTTCCGTTATTACTGTAGTGTCTATTTGTTCAGAAAACTGTCTCAAATCAATACGATATGCCTTTAGAGTTTTGTTGTCTAAGCATTTTTGGGTACGGCAGTATTCTAAATATTTTTTCATAAGTGCTTGCAAGTTGTTCATAGTATAATCTCCTTTAATTTTTAGTAGCTGTTAAAATTATATAGTACATGAATATAGCAAGGAATTCATCCGTTTATTTTGTAAATGATATAGAATGGTGGTGGGGGCGGACAAAAATCTAGACTTCCCAAGGGGGCGAAAGGAGCCTTTATGTATTCAAGAGAATAAAAATGAAAGATTCATTGCAAAAATCATCCACAGAAGAAAAGAAAGGTTGTTCACCTGAGATAGATATACTAAATAATTATTTTATATGGTACAATGAATCAAGAATAAAGAAAGTAGTTTATTTTTTCTTTCATTAATGCTACAATAACACACCTCGCCAAAATAAACAAAAGGAAACCAACATATGAAAATACAACCAGAACAAATATACAGAACCATGCCTTTCCAAACTAGAAAATACGAGAAAACCTATGGAGAAGAACTCGATTTCCATGAACAAAAATGTCATACTATTTTTGACAACATTAAAAACGGAGCAAATATTTACATAAATGTGGAGAAAAATACATTAGAAGAGATAGAAGGAAATGGCACACAATATGTACGCATGTCCATACTGTCAGACGAGATATTATCGTATGACATAGAGACTTTCAGAATAGAAGGAAGAGAGGAACTTTTAAATAGGTATAGACCATATTTTGTTAGTTTTATCGTACCAATCAGAGAAAATAAATTAAAAAATATCTATGCTTTGGAAGAAAGTTGGCACGAAGCAAAATTTATAAATAATGAAGAAACAGTTGGCGAAGAAGGAATTTTATTGCAAGGAACATTGGAAACCAGTGCAAGTCCCGTAAATTGTATAGAAGGAAAATTACTGGTATTTCAGAATAAAGCAATGAAAAAAGAAGTATTAGATAAAATAAATAATACATATGACCCGTACAAATTCCCCAAAACCGACAGTAAAGAAATTGAAAAAATATTAAATGACGCATGGAGTAAGGATTTCCCCAATACTATTGATATTTATAATATCGGACATGGAAATGCAGATTATATAAGAGGTGCAAAACATAGGATTTTGTATGATATAGGATATAATTACCGTTCATTTCCAAGTTATAATAATTCTAAATATTTGAAAGCAGTCAGGTCAATACGGCAGTTAAGACCAAGTTGTGTAATTTTGTCCCATTGGGATTTAGATCATATCATAGGCTGCGCATATGCAAAACAGAATATATTTTGTAAAAAGTGGATAGCTCCTCACTTGGTATCCGGTAAGGACAAAAAAGCATCTACAAATGCCATTCGACTGGCACATTATTTATGGGTATTGGGCAATTTATGTCTTGTGGACAGAGAGCAGACGAATAAATTGATTGCAACGATTCCTTGCAGAAAAAATGCAGAAATGAAACTATGGCTGGGAGATGGAAATACCACAACTAGAATTAATAGAAAAAACAGGGAAGGTCTTATTATACAAATATATGACAAAAATAATAACTTGGGAGATGTATTGTTGGCAGGAGATGTGCCATATCAATCTATGCCGGATATATTAAAGAGAAACATAGATTTTATGCATGTGCCACATCATTGTTCTAAGATGGAATTGGCAAGATTAGGCGTTGTACCCACAGGGGGAATTGCAGCAGTTATTTCTACTAACCGAAATAAGAATAAGAAGATAAATTATGACGAGCCTCATCATGATGAATTAGAAAAGAAGTTTCGTAAAGTAGTAAATACCATAGATAATCAACCAAAGGATGATGAAGCAAATCTTTCTGTACAAATTAAATGGGTAAAGCAGAATTACAGCTTTAGACAATAGGAACAGTGTAACAAGTGTCTAGTGTGGTAGGGGTGACAGGATTTTTTTGAAAATAAAATGTAGATTTGGTTCATTTCCAATATAGTAATATACAAAATAAAAAAATGTGGTAAAATAGGAGAAAATGTAAAAAAATCGTTGCAGAGGTAAGTACTGCAATCACCAATGAAAAAGCAAAGAGAAAAGGAAGAATATTTAGTATGACGTTAAAAGAACTGGAAATCGGAAAAAGTGCAGCTATAAAAAAAGTGGGTGGCGAAGGAGCATTACGACAACACTTTTTAGATATGGGAATGATTCCGGGGGCAGAGGTAACAGTGGTGAAACTTGCACCTATGGGAGATCCGATGGAGCTTCAGATTCATGGGTATGAGCTGACTCTTAGATTAGCAGAAGCAGATCAAATTGAAATAGAACCGATTCATCAGCGAAGCCGGAGCCATCAGGGAAGTGAGTATATCAAAAATTCAGCACATCCGGGATTAGGAGAAGAAGGAAAGTATCATTCCAAAGAAAATGAAAATCCGTTGCCGGAAGGAACAACATTGACCTATGCGCTGGTAGGAAATCAGAACTGTGGTAAGACAACCTTGTTCAACCAGTTGACAGGAGCAAACCAGCATGTTGGAAATTTTCCGGGTGTAACCGTAGATCGTAAGGATGGAACGATTAAGGGCTATCCAAATACCAATGTTACGGATTTACCTGGAATTTATTCTATGTCTCCATACAGTAGCGAAGAAATTGTTTCAAGAAACTTTGTGTTAAACGAGAAACCAAAAGCCATTATTAATATTGTAGATGCCACCAACATAGAGCGAAACTTATATCTTACCATGCAGTTGATGGAAATGGATATTCCTATGGTAGTGGCATTAAACATGATGGATGAAGTAATTGGAAATCAGGGAGCAATCGATGTAAATGCCATGGAAGCATTGCTAGGAGTTCCGGTAATTCCTATTTCTGCAGCAAAAAATGAAGGTGTAGACGAATTAGTACGTCATGCATTACATATTGCAAAATATCAGGAACGCCCATTGAGACAGGACTTTTGTGATAAGCAAGATCATAATGGTGCAGTGCATCGTTGCATTCATGCAGTCATTCATTTGATTGAAGATCATGCAGAAAAAGCAAAAATTCCGGTTCGTTTTGCAGCTACAAAGGTGATAGAGGGAGACCATTTGATTTTGAAGCAGTTAAAACTGGATCAAAATGAGATGGAAATGTTGGAACATATTGTGCAACAGATGGAAGCAGAGCGAGAATTAGACAGAAGTGCAGCCATTGCAGATATGCGTTTTGATTTTATTGAGCGTTTGTGTGAACAGACCGTTGTAAAGCCAAAAGAAAGCAGAGAACGTGTCCGTAGCGAGAAGATTGATAAGGTACTTACTGGAAAATATACGGCAATCCCATGCTTTATCGGAATTATGGTATTGGTATTTTATCTGACCTTTAATGTAATAGGTGCGTGGATGCAAGGCGTTTTAGAATTGGGAATTGACAAGTTATCAGAGATAACCGATAAGGCATTAACAGCGGCAAATGTCAATAGCGCAGTACACAGCCTTGTAATTGATGGTATTTTTACCGGAGTAGGAAGTGTTCTTAGCTTTTTACCCATTATTGTAACCTTGTTCTTTTTCCTGTCACTTATGGAAGACAGTGGATATATTGCTCGTGTTGCATTCGTAATGGATAAATTACTACGAAAAATCGGACTTTCCGGACGAAGTATTGTTCCGATGTTGATTGGATTTGGGTGTACCGTTCCGGCAGTTATGGCAACCAGAACCCTTACCAGCGAGCGTGACCGTAAAATGACCATTCTATTAACTCCGTTTATGAGTTGTACCGCAAAGCTTCCGATATATGCATTCTTTGTTAGCGTATTTTTCCCGAAGCGTGGTGGATTCATTATGGCAGGACTTTACTTATTGGGAATCGTTGTTGGAATCTTGGTAGCCTTTTTGTACAAGGGAACATTATTTAAGGGAGAACCGGTTCCGTTTGTTATGGAATTGCCGAATTATCGTTTGCCGGGAGCAAAAAATGTTGCACAGTTACTTTGGGAAAAAGCGAAAGACTTTTTACAAAAAGCATTTTCGGTAATTCTGATAGCAACCATTGTAGTTTGGTTCCTTCAGAGCTTTGACCTGCATCTGAACATGGTAAAAGATTCAGCAGACAGTATTCTTGCAGCAGTTTCCAGTTTGTTAGTTCCGATATTTGCACCATTAGGATTGGGAGATTGGCGTATTTGTACATCACTGATTAGTGGATTTATGGCAAAAGAAAGTGTTGTTTCCACGCTGGAAGTTTTATTTGGTGGCGGTATCGCAACGGTACTTTCTCCACTGGGAGCAGCATCTTTATTAGTATTTAGTTTGCTCTATACTCCTTGTGTTGCTGCCATCGCGTCTGTAAAGCGTGAACTTGGTGGGAAGTGGGCAGTTGCAGTAGTCTTATGGCAATGTGTCATTGCCTGGGTGGCAGCTTTGGTGGTTCGAGTTATCGGACTTGTACTGGGAATGGTATAAAAATATGCCAAGCTGGGACTTGACAGTTGCGTGGATTTGAAATACAATAAAACAAGCGTGTTGAAGAGAAGAGTACTGAAGAGATGTTCTCCAGAGAGAGATACAATTGGTGTGAGTATCTTAGAATAAGAACTTCAGGAAGACCACCTCTGAGCGGCCCTAATCCGGTCCGGTGATTCCGTTATCATCAAAAGAGTGATTTCCCCATGGAAATAAGTAGGGTGGAACCGCGGATAGTTAAGTATATTCGCCCCTTATACAAGCAAACTGTTTGTATAAGGGGTTTTTATATTGAAAGGAGAACCAAAAATGGTAGATTTTAAAGCAGATGAAAGACTGAATACTTTGAACCATTCCTGCGCACATGTCATGGCACAGGCTGTAAAACACTTATACCCAAATGCAAAGTTCTGGGTTGGACCTGTGGTAAAGGAAGGTTTTTATTATGATATGGATATTGGAGATGCCGTAATTAATGACGAAGCAATTGCCGCTATCGAAAAAGAGATGAAAAAGGTTTGTAAAGAAGGAAAGAAGATTTACAGACGTGAGATTTCAAAGGCAGAAGCATTGGAATTATTCAAGGACGATGAATATAAATTAGATTTAATTAGCAATTTAGAAGATGGAAATATTTCTGTATATGATCAGGGAGATTTTACAGACCTTTGTCGTGGACCTCATGTAGATAACACAAAGCTTTGTAAATATTTTAAATTAGTAAAACATTCCGGTGTATACTGGAAGGGCGATGCTAACAACCATGTAATGCAAAGAATCTATGGTGTATGTTTCCCAACAGCAGAAGAATTAGAAGATCATTTAAAACTTTTAGAAGAAGCAAAAGAGCGTGACCATAGAAAAATCGGAAAAGAAATGCAGTTATTTATGTCTGATGATTTAGTTGGACGTGGACTGCCGATGTTCCTTCCTAAAGGATATACCGTATGGCAGGAACTTGAGAACTATATCAAGGAAAAAGAAAGAAAACGTGGTTATTTCCATGTAATGACTCCATGTGTTGGTACGGTAAATCTGTACAAGACATCCGGTCACTGGGATCATTATAAGGACAATATGTTCCCTGCAATGGAAGTAGAGGGAGAATCCTTTGTACTTCGTCCTATGAACTGTCCACACCATATGATGATTTATGCAAACAGAATGCATTCCTACAAGGATTTGCCAATTCGTATCGGTGAAATTGCACACGACTTCCGTTTTGAAGCAAGTGGTACATTAAAGGGTATTGAAAGAGGAAGACATTTCTGCCAGAACGATGCCCATTTATTCGTTACACCGGAACAGATTGAATCTGAATTTTCCAAAGTAGTAGAGCTTATTTTTGAAACATATAAAGACTTTAATATCACAGATTATCGTTGCGTACTCTCCTTAAGAGATCCGGAAGATAAGGTAAAATACCATGATGATGATGAGATGTGGAACAATGCAGAAAATGCATTAAGAAAAGTTTTGGATGATATTGGAATCGAATACACAGAGGAAATCGGTGAAGCAGCATTCTACGGACCAAAACTTGATGTAAATGTAAAACCTGCAATCGGTAATGAATATACACTTTCCACCTGTCAGTTAGACTTCTGCTTACCTGCAAAATTCAACCTGACATATATTGACAGTGATGGAACAAAGAAGACACCGGTAGTTCTTCACAGAGCAATTCTTGGTTCCTTAGACCGTTTCATGGCATACATTTTGGAGGAAACAAAGGGAAATCTTCCACTTTGGCTTGCACCGGTTCAGACAACCATTCTTCCGGTAAAGAACGAAGATGAGGAATTAAATGCTTATTCTCACGAAGTATATTCTTACTTAGAAGAAAATGGAATTCGTGTTGAAATTGACGAGAGAAATGAAAAACTTGGCTATCGTTTGAGAGAAGCACAGATGGCAAAGGTTCCTTATCTGTTAGTACTTGGTAAGAACGAAATGAACGACAGAACTGTAAGTTACAGATTACATGGAGAACAGAAGACAACTACCGTTTCCATGGAAGAGTTCCTTGCAATGCTTCAGGACGATATTAAGACCAAAAAGATTAATCCGGCAGCAGCAAAATAGGAATGAAAGTAGCGAAAGTTAAATAACTATGAGAAACTCGCGTAAATCAAAAAGAACTCGGATGCCCCTTTTATGAGGACTCCGAGTTCTTTTTGCAATAGAAAATTGCATCCTATTGTATAAAAAATGCTTACTTTAGTTTTTCTGGAGCATCTTAGCATCTTTTTTTCGTTCCTTATATTCCTTGGCATTAAGTGGTGTAATCATGCCACAGCTTTCACACATAATGCCGCGTTGCTGCTGGTGACTGAAGATAGGAATATAGAAAAGTGTTGCCTGATTTAACTGTCTGCAAAGAGTGTGCATAACATTATGCTGGCAGTTAGGACAAACAAATGTGTCAACAATGCCTTCACGTTTAAATAGAGTTCTTGTTCCATATACAATTACCATGTTGTAATACCTCCTTGATTAATATTTGCTTTTAACTGTGCAATTATCTTATCCAAATCTTTGTTTTTACGAGCAGAAAGCAGCGAACGTGTTCCATCTGCAGTTTCTAATGCAATATAGGTATCGGTTGTCGGCTCCCCATTTACCATATTACATTTAAATACATTGGTAATAGTATTTAAAGGCATAACGGAAAAACCGTCTTTTTTATCATTAAAATCCAATATGAAATGATTCGAAACAGCAAGTTTCATATTAGATGAAAAAATAGACGGACTGACTGAAAAGTCAGAATAAATCTGCTGAAACTCACCGGTTTGTTCTAAAGTAGAAATTTTTTTCTTTACAGCTTTCTTTTTGTTGTTGCCTGTTGTGAAGATGAGGATACTGATAAAAGCAAATGCAGCAGCAACAATATATAAATAAATACTGTTTTCGTTGGCAGGATGTGTGGTGTCTAAGTAGTAATCTCCAAAATATTCGCTGTAATTTGAGGTGGTGATATCCAATCCGGCATCAGAAAGATAGTCTACCAGATAGCGTGAAGCCTCATAAGGTATGAGGGTACTTTCACCACGGATAGTCTGACCGGTTAAAGTGTTGAGGTCATCATCCTGGACATCTACCCCATAAACCGGCAAAGAAGTTCCCTTTTTGGTAGCAATAATGTTCCAATAGCCATCAGAATCTTCTGCGATATAAAATTCGGTGTCTGATTTGTTATCATTGACAAGTTCTGCAAACGGTCCCATAACATAAGTAACATCCAGCGTTGCATAGCCATCGGACTGTGGATCAAATGACTTATAAGTGGTCCATTCCGGTATGAGGCCGATAACAAGGAAAAGTACACCTATTCCCAAGAAAATAATTGGAGCAACGATGTTTTTTCCACAAATTTTTAATAAATTTTTTTTAAATTCTTCCATTTTCATTTTTCTCCCGTATAATTTTTCTCAATCTGTTCTATCATGACACAAGTATTGAAATTATGCAAGAAATTTTTGGAAGATTTATCCATTACCATTACTATTACGACTAGAGAAAAATGTAAAAATATGTTACTATTTGAAAAGAATACAAAAAGAAGAAAGTATACGAAAGGAGAAAATAGATATGGCTTGTACTACAATACTTGTTGGGAAAAATGCATCTTATGATGGCTCTACGATGATTGCGAGAAATGATGATTCCGGTTCCGGACATTTTACTCCGAAGAAAATGGTGGTAGTTTCTCCAGAGGAACAGCCGAAAAAATATAAATCCGTTCTTTCTCATGTAGAGATAGAACTTCCTGATAATCCAATGCGATATACGGCAATGCCAAATGCGGTAAAAGGAGAAGGCATCTGGGCTGCAAGTGGTGTGAATGAAGCACATGTTGCTATGACAGCGACGGAGACAATTACCTCCAATCCCCGCGTATTAGGGGCAGACCCATTGGTGGTATATCAGCCGGCAGAAGAGGGAAAAGAGGAAATTGCCGGAGGAATCGGAGAAGAAGATATTGTTTATATTGTACTTCCATATATCCGAAGTGCCAGAGAAGGGGTACAGAGATTAGGAAGTTTGTTGGAAAAGTATGGTACATATGAAATGAACGGGATCGCATTTCAGGATGTAAACGAAATCTGGTGGTTAGAGACCATTGGTGGACATCATTGGATTGCCAGAAAGGTTCCGGATGATGTGTATGTGGTTATGCCAAACCAGTTAGGAATCGATAAATTTGACCTGGAAGATGCGCTTTCAGAGCAAAAAGACTATATGTGCTCAAAAGATATGCGTGAGTTTATTGAAAAATATCACTTGGATTTGTCATTAGATGGTGTTTTAAATCCACGAGATGCTTTTGGAAGTCATGATGACGCAGATCATGTATACAATACACCTCGTGCATGGTTTATGGAGCGTTATCTGAATCCTCATACAAAAGTATGGGATGGAGAAACAGCAGACTACACGCCATGTTCTGATGATTTGCCATGGTGCATGGTACCGGAAAAGAAAGTGACAGTAGAAGATGTGAAATATGTCTTATCTTCTCATTATCAGGGAACCCCATATGATCCATATGCTTCATACGGAGATAAGTCTTTGCGAGGAGCCTATCGTTCCATCGGCATTAATCGAAATGACTTTTTATCTGTTATCCAGATGCGACCGGACTTGGAACAGAATTATAACACCATTGAGTGGGTTGCGTTTGCATCCAATGCATTTAATGTATTAGTGCCATTTTACGCAGATGTAGAGGAAGTACCGGAGTATCTTTCCAATACAACAGGTCAGGTATCTACCGACAATTTTTATTGGACAAGTCGCATGATTGCAGCTATGGCAGATGCATCTTATCGAAAGTCCGTATTTCACATTGAACGTTATCAGGAGTATGTGATGTCAAAAGGACATGAAGTCATTAACCGGTATGATGCACTTTTGGAAAAAGAAACTGATAAGAGCAAGCAAATGGAATTAAAAAAGAAGGCAAATCAGGAAATCGCAGATATGTTGAAGAAAAAAGCATTAGATACCTTAGATAAAGTACTGTTTGAGTTAAGCGACCAGATGAAAAATGCATATTCCAGATCAGATGCATAGTAAGATGGCAGAAGGATTAGTTTAGAGAGAAGAGTATAGAATGGCTTAACAGGATATAATAAAAATATCAGAAGGAAAGGAAGGTATGCGCATGTGTACAGCAGCAACTTATAAAACAAAAGATTTTTATATGGGAAGAACCTTAGATTATGAATTTTCTTATGGAGATGAAGTCACCGTCACACCTCGAAATTATCCTTTTGATTTTCGGCATATGGGAAAAATTGATACACATTATGCCATTATCGGTATGGCACATGTAGCAGGAAATTATCCCCTTTATTACGATGCCATTAATGAAAAAGGTATTGGCATGGCAGGACTTAACTTTGTGGGAAATGCGGTGTATCAGGAGGTGGAAGAGGGAAGAGAAAATGTAGCCCAGTATGAATTTATTCCATGGATATTGGGACAGTGCGCTTCCATGAAAGAAGTACGGGAACTTTTAGAAAAAATGAATTTGGTAGGGACACCTTTTAGCCAACAGTTGCCGGCAGCGCAGTTGCATTGGATGATTGCAGATAAGGATGAGGCAATTACCGTAGAGTGTATGGCAGACGGTTTGCATATATATGATAATTCCGTAGGTGTTTTAACCAATAATCCACCTTTTGAAATGCAGATGTTTCTGTTAAATAATTATATGCAGCTTTCTCCAAAGCAACCGGAGAATCAGTTTTCAGATGAAATTTCGTTAAAGACCTATAGTCGGGGAATGGGAGCATTAGGACTGCCTGGAGATTTGTCCTCAGCATCACGTTTCGCTCGAGTAGCATTTACAAAATTAAATTCTGTTTCCGGAGATTCTGAGGCAGAAAGCGTTTCCCAGTTTTTCCATATCTTAGGTTCAGTGGAACAGCAAAGAGGATGTTGTGAGGTAGCAGAAGGAAAATATGAAATTACCATTTATACGTCCTGCTGTAATGCAGATAAAGGGATTTATTATTATACAACTTATGAAAATCAACAGATAACAGCAGTAGACATGCACCGGGAAAATCTGGATGGAAAAGAATTAGTGCGGTATCCTTTGATTCAGGAAGAACAAATTCATTGGTTAAATTAAAATACGTTATACAAAGGATGCGTTTGTTTTTGAAAATTTCATTCTTATAAAAACTATGAGAAACACGCTTTGCGAGTTTCTCATAGTTAAAGAAAAAGTATTCTTCTATTATCATTAGTCATCCAAATAGGAATCCAAAAATTCCGGAAACCACATGGAAATTTCTCTTTTGGCATGTTCTACAGAGTCAGAACCGTGAACAGTATTGTCTGTTTTTCCATGTCCGTATTTATAACGGATAGTTCCTTCAGCGGCTTCAGTAGGATCTGTTGCGCCGTTTACATGTCTTACTGTATTTACAGCGTTCTCGCCCTCTAAAATCATGGCAACCAAAGGACTTCTGGAAATGAAATCGACCAATTCCTGATAAAAAGGCTTATCCTTTAAGTCAATATAGTGTTGACGAGCAAACTCTTTATTAATCTTAATCATTTTAAGAGCCTTGATTTTTAATCCGGCTTTTTCGTACATATCAAGAATTTCCCCTACATGATTTGCTTCTACCCCGTCTGGTTTTACAAGTGCTAATGTTTTCTCTACCATATCAATATCTCCTTGCTCTATATTTTACTTTACTATAACATAAAATCAGCGTTTTGTAACTACAAATTAGATAGGTTATGGGAGAAAAATTCTTCTTGTAATAGCAAATTTGCACGAAACAGGCGCATAATTTGCCAATAACTCATTCCACGCAAACTATATTCCTGTACTAAACCGAATTTTCCATAAATACTGCGGGCATCTTCAAACCATACTTCATGGGTCAGACCATTTTGCACATAAGTAAAAAAAGGAGCTTGTGCAACTTCATCAAACTGAATGGAAACACCTTGTGAAATGGCAAGTTGCACAGCTTCGATATTTCCAATAGTTCGCGCCTTAGAGGTACCCTTTACATAGGGAAGTGTCCAGTCGTAGCCGTAATTAGGAATTCCAAGATTGATTTTTTCAGCAGGAATCTTGGTAAGGGCATATTCCACTACTTCACGAACTTTATTCAAAGGAGCAACAGCCATGGCAGGCCCGTAAGTATAGCCCCATTCATAAGTCATTAGCAGTACATAGTCCGCAGCTTCACCTAAGAGGGCATAGTCCTTTCCTTCATAAAGCAGTCCTACTTGAGTATCAGAAGTTTTCGGAGCAAGAGCCACGGAAACCGGATAGCCAAGTTCATTGATTGCAGTTCGTACTTCTGATACAAATTGGGCAAAGGCAATGCGGTCATCACTCAGAATATATTCAAAGTCAATATCCACACCTTCAAAGTCACGTTCCGTTACTTCTGACACCAGAGAAGAGATTAACTGAGCTTTGGCTTCTTCATTATTGATGACTCTGGTAATCAGGTAGTTGCTGAATTGCCCATCCGGTCCGAAAGGAGTTAGCGTCAAAATGGGAGCAACGCCATAATTTTTGGCAAGGGTAATCATAAAGGTGCCATCTAAGGCGGGAGGAATCAAGGTGCCTTCTGTAGTAAAGCCATAAGAGAAAATAAAAAGGTCGGAAAGATAAGGCAAGGTCTGTTCCAATACCCAAGGACTGATAAAAGGATAAGCATAGCCGCCGGAATAAGCAAAACGGTTAGTGGAAACGATCAGAATATCTTCTTCAGTAAGTGTATAGGAAGCATCAGGCAGCAATAGCGAACTACCAACGGCAAGAGCATAAGGATATGGAATCTGATTGGCATAGGCAATATCTTCAGCAGAAATCTGATAGCGCATAGCAATATTGTCAATTGTATCACCGGAGTGAACCGTATAAATAACCATAAGATTCCTTTCTATCCAACAGAATCAAGCGTGTTTGTTATAGTTTATGAAATAGAAAAATTATTGTGAGAAAATATAGAGATGCAGGTATAATTTCCTGCCTGTCCTCATATTCTTTGATAGAAACATAAGGACAACAATAGGACGATGGAGGAAGTTATGGCAGAAAGTAAAAAAAGCAATGGAGAAGTGATGCGAGGGAAAAATGTGTTAGAGGACGAACAACACAAGTCCCCGTTTGCCTGTTTTTTAGAACAGCTCAATGATCCCCTGATTTTTATATTATTTGTAGCGGCAGCCATATCCATGCTACTGCAAGAATTTAGTGATATGATGATTATTCTGGCAGTCATTTTGGTAAATGCAGTAATCGGAGTGATTCAGGAAGGAAAGGCGCAGAAAGCCTTAGAAGCTCTAAAAGAAATGACAAGTCCCAAAGCAGTTGTGAAACGGTCAGGACATATGCAGGAAATACCGGCGGCGGATTTAATACCGGGAGATATTGTGTGTTTAGAAGCAGGGCGTCAAGTGCCGGCGGATTTACAACTGACTTCTGCGGTAAATCTGAAAATAGAAGAAGCAGCCCTTACCGGAGAATCCCTTCCGGTTATTAAAGATACCAAAAAAAACAATAAGGCATATATGTCTACCAATGTTACATATGGCAGAGGGGAAGGGGTTGTAACTGCTATTGGTATGGATACGGAAATCGGAAAGATTGCCAGAATGATACAAAATGCACCGGTAGAAACCACGCCGTTACAAAAAAGATTAGCAGATTTAGGAAAAGTATTAAGTGGTGTTTCTGTATTTTTATGTGTATTGCTATTTGGAATTGCAGTATTGCAAAAGAGAGACATTATGGAAATGTTAATTACCGCAATTTCTCTTGCAGTAGCGGCAGTACCGGAAGGCTTACCGGCTATTGTTACTATGGTATTGGCATTGAGTGTCTCTCGTATGGTAAAAGTAAATACCATTGTAAAGCGTTTGCCTAGTGTGGAAACTCTTGGATGTGTCAGTGTGGTATGTTCTGATAAGACAGGAACTTTGACACAGAATCGAATGACAGTGACACGCTGTTATACCAATGGCAGAGTTTGTGATACAGATGCATTAAAAGAGTCGGAAGACAGAGATTTTATATACGGATTTATGTTGTGTAACGACGCATCTTTGCAGGACGGAACCCGTATGGGTGACCCCACAGAATTAGCACTGTTGGACATGGGTGCAGCATTTGGAATTGTGCGAGAACGCTTAGAACAGCAAATGCCGCGAGTAGACGAAATCGCCTTTGATTCCGGCAGAAAAATGATGTCAACCCTTCATCAGGAAGGTGCGAAAAAACTGTCTTATACCAAGGGTTCTCCGGACGAAATTTTAGAGCGTTGCAGTTATATTCGAATTGACGGAAAAGACCTGCCTATGAGCCAGGCTCATCGGGAAAAGATACAAAATACGTTAAAAGAATTTACAGGGGATGCGCTTCGTGTATTGGCATTAGGAATGCGTACCGGCGTAACCCAATTAAAGGAAAACGAGCTGATTTTTCTTGGAATGGCAGGAATGGCAGACCCGGTGCGACCAGAAGCAGGAAAGGCAGTGGAGGAATTTCGACATGCCGGGGTTAGAACCATTATGATTACAGGAGACAGAAAAGATACCGCCTTAGCCATTGCCAAAGAACTTGGCATTGCAAAAAATCCGGAACAGTGCATGACAGGGGAAGAACTAGAAAGGTTAAATCCTAAGACACTTCAACAAAAACTTCCAAAAGTCAGAGTATTTGCCCATGTGTCACCGGAGCATAAAGTACGCATTGTCTCAGGATTTAAAGAATTAGGAGAAATTGTTGCTATGACAGGGGATGGAGTCAACGATGCACCATCTCTAAAGTCGGCAGATGTGGGAATTGCCATGGGAATGGCAGGGACAGATGTTGCGAAAAATGCAGCAGATATAGTGCTTACCGATGATAATTTTGCTACGATTACCAAGGCAATCGCTCAGGGAAGAAGTATTTACGAGAACATCAAAAAATCAGTACTGTTTTTATTATCTTCTAACTTTGGAGAAATCATTACCATGCTTGCAGCGGTAGCACTTGGACTTGCAGCACCGTTAAAGCCAAGCCATATTTTGTGGATTAACTTGATTACAGATTCCCTTCCGGCACTGGCGTTAGGAGTGGACGAGGAAGACAATCGAAATGATATGAATCGTCCTCCCCGGTCAAAAACAGAAAGTTTATTTGCAGGTGGCGGCTTAAGCTGCACCATATTTTATGGTATCCTGATTGCAATAATCAGTACCGTAGCATTTTTACATTTGCCAATACAAATGATGCTTTCACAGAACATGGAGTTTTCGTTGGAAAATCTTCGAACCTTGTTTGCAAATCAGGAGATACTGAGCAGATGTCAGACTTATGCCTTTACCGTACTTGGAATGTCACAGTTATTTCATGCCATAGGAATGCGCGATGTAGAGCGTTCTGTATTTGCCATGAATCATCTGAAAAATAAATTGATGATACTGGCATTTGTAATTGGAATTGGATTACAGTTGATGGTGACAGAAATTCCGTATTTTGTAAATGCATTCGGCACATGTGCTTTGTCAGGGGCAGAGTGGGGCAAACTTTTAGGATTGGCGGCAATGCCCCTTTTAGCACATGAAGTATTGGTGTTGCTTTCCGGATTAAGTTCAAAAGAGTTTCAAAAAAGCTAAAAGTATCAAAAGAGCACCACTAACCCAGCAAATATTTTTTTGTGTATGGCAGGAGAGCTTTTTTCCAAGGAAACTGCCGGTAAGAATGGCAAGAATTCCCATGAGAAAAGAAGCAATAATTGCAGCAGGAATGGAAAAAGGCGGAAGAGCCGCACCAATTCCCGCTGCCGCACTGTCAATGGAAAGTGCAAATCCAAGAGAAAGTGCTTCTCCAGGGGAGAGAAATTTGTCCCGGTCTTTGTCAGCCTTGTCCGCATGGTCACAGCAGGAATGGTCAAAAAGCTTGGTAATGCCAAGAAGCAGTAGTACTAAAAAGCTGATAGTGCAGGTTTGCTTAGGTGTGAGTAATCCGGTTAAAAGGTTTCCGGTAAGCAACGAAACCGCCAGTATCAGACTGGAAATAGAGGTAAGAATACAAAGAGAAGAAAGCGGAATTCGTGTCCGACTGACACCATAAGCAAATCCCGCGGTAAAAGCATCTATAGAGATTGCGGTAACCAGCAATAAGATTTCTAAAATAAATTCTAACATGGTATTTCACCGAATATATTGTTTCTTTATGGTATTCTTTTTAGAATGTCTATGTTCCCGAAAAATCATTGAAAAATCCTTAGAAAGTTACTGAAAAATGGTTAAAAAATAGTTAAAATAGTATTGAAATATGACGATATTATTTTTATAATGAAAAATAATCAAAGCATATTAAGAAATGGAATTCGAAAGCGGAAACAAGGAGGAAATAACGATATGCGGTCATTTATAGGACAAGGAACAGGGAATGCAAAAAATGCAGTACAAGAAGCAACACGAGGATTAGAGTCACCGGAGGCAATTATTTTTATTGCACCCTATGATATCGTAGGCGAAGTGGCAGATTTACTGAAAAAGCAATATCCTAATACACCATCCATTGGAACCATAGGAACCAAACTTGTAAATGGACAGGTGGGGGATAATAATGTATCTGTTTTAGGATTATTTTCAGATGCCAAGGTAAGATGTGGTGTAATTGAGAACATCAGTGAATGTCCTGTTGCATCCATAGGAAAATTGGAAAAAGATATTTCAGCAGTTTCGCCGGGACATGGAGATACCGTATGTCTGGAATACTGCACAGGAGAAGAAGAAAAGTTAGTAACAACGTTTACCTCTTGTTTCGAGAAAAAAGGAATTCAGTTGGCAGGCGGAACAGCATTTGGGGCACCGGAAGGAAAGACATCTGTTGTAGCATATAACGGAAAAATTTATGGAAATGCATGTGTGTATGCACTTATTAAGAATACAACCGGAAAAGTAAGAGTTTATAAGGAAAATATTTATAAGAAACAGGCTTCTAATATTTCACACTTTGCCACGAAGGTAGATACTTCTAAGAAGGCATTGATTGAATTGGATGGAAAGCCGGCAGCGGAAGTTTATAGTCAGGAACTTGGAATTTCCAAGGATAAAATCATTGATAATGTACTGAAAAATCCAATGGGACGTGCCGTAGGGGATGAAGTGTTCATTTCATCCATGATGGGCATGGAGCCAAATGGAACATTAGTAAATTATAAGCGCATTAATAAAAACGACTGTATCTATTTTCTGGAATTAGGTGAATATCAGCAGATAGAACAGGAGACAAGAAACAAGATTCAAAGCGACATGAATCATATTTCGTTAGTAGTGTCAATTGACTGTATTTATCGATACTTACTTTATGATGGAGAAGGGTATTTTGCAACATATGCCAAGGATATGGCATCCCTTGGAAATCATATGGGAGTTGTTGGCGGTGGAGAACAATGCAATAATCAGCATGTAAATCAGACTATGGTTTGTGCGGTATTTGAATAGGAGGACTATCATGTTTGGAAAGAAAAAAACAGAAGAGATACAGGAAGTAACAAGGGAATCTTCCATTGGAAAAAAGGAAAATATAAATGAATATTTAAAATCCATGTCATACTTAAGCAAGTTCGTAATGGATAAAAAAGAAGCATTAGTTGAAGAAGAAGCAAAAACAGTAAAGGAAATTGACAATGTTCGTGAGTCTTATAACGAAGTAATTGAAAACAATGCGAAGATTAGTGAATCCGTTGATAATTTCCAAAAAGAGTTTGCAAAAATCGGAGAAATATCAGGAGAATTTAACGGTGTTATTCAGAATGTTACGGAAGTGTCAAGTGATGCATTGCAGGATATTCAGGATTTAAAGGAGAGTTCAGCAAAGGTAGAAGTTCAGTTTGAAGAAATCGGAAAGATTTATGACGAATTCCAAAAACGATTTGATGAAATCAAGGCAACTATGATGAATATTGTTGGAGTAGCAAATCAGACAAATTTATTGGCATTAAACGCATCCATTGAAGCAGCAAGAGCCGGAGAGCATGGAAAAGGATTTGCAGTAGTTGCAGATGAAGTAACCAAGTTATCCATCGGTATCAAAGAGTTAGTAGGCGATGTAAATAAAAGTATGGAAGGACTGCAAATAAGTTCCGAAAGCCTTACTAGATCTTTGGAGGGAGTAAAAGTGGCGTTGAATACTTCCAAAGAACAGATGAATAATACTGAAGGTATATTTAATGAAATCAATGAGTCCGTATCCGGAGTAAAAGATGTACATAGAGGAATTAATGAAGTAGTAGACCAGTGTAGCGGACAGGTTGATTCTCTTCAGAGAGACATGCAGACATATGAAAATCACTATGCGCAGGTTATGGAAAATATCAATGGATTAAAGAGCCTTATGACACAGAAAGGATTTATATACGAAGATATCTCTAATATGATGGAACAGACAGAACCGTTACTTAAAAAGATATCCGGTGAAATAGAGTAATATGCAGATAACATACCCAGATTATTATAAAAAATTTTCCTGTACAGCAGATAAGTGTATTGACACCTGTTGTGCAGGATGGGGGATAGGAATAGATAATAATACATTGTATCGATACAGCAGGGTGAAAGGTACATTTGGAAATCGACTGAGACAAGAGATTGATTGGCAGGATAAGTCTTTTCGCCAACACGGCAAAAGATGTGCATTTTTAAATAATCAAAACTTGTGTGATATTTATACCAATCTTGGAGAAGAGGCATTTTGTACTACTTGCAGACGTTATCCAAGACATATTGAAGAGTTTGAAAATATTCGAGAAATTTCTCTTTCTATGTCATGTCCGGAAGTGGCACAAATTATATTAGGAAGTTCGGAAAAGATAACGTTTATCGATAAAGAAAAAGAAAGTCCGGAAGAAACTTACGAAGAATTTGACTTTTTTCTGTTTGATAAATTGATGGATGCAAGAAGTTTTCTGTTAGAATTATTGCAAAACCGCGCATATTCCATTGAATACAGAATCGGTATAGCACTTGGATTTACGCACGACATGCAAAGACGCATCCGGAATCAGGAGATTTTTGAGATTGATGAGTTAATTGAAAAGTATCAGGCACCACATAATACCCAGCGTTTGATGAAACGATTGGAAGGTTATTGGAATAAGGGAAAAGAAAAGATTCTTCTTATGGATGAAATGATGGAAGCCTGGAATCGAATGGAAGTGTTAAATGCCAAGTTTCCAAAGAAGGTAAGAGAAGCCAGAAGGACACTTTACGAGCGGGGAAATATTTGGTATCAGTCACAATTTCAACTGTTTCGTGAACACATTTTAAATTATCCGATTCTCTTAGAAAAGTTAATGGTGTATTTTGTATTTACCTACTTTGGCGGAGCAGTATACGATGAAGATGCTTATAGCAAAATGAAAATGGCAGTATTAAGTACGCTGTATCTTCGTGAATGGATGATGGCACATTGGATAAAAAATGGAAAACAGTTGACTTTGCCACAGATGGTAGAGATTTGTTACCAATATTCCAGAGAACTGGAACATTCGGACTTTAATCTAAATACCATGGAGAAAATGCTGGCAAAAGAATCTCTGTTTTCCATGAAGAATTTTTTTACAGTTATTATGAATTAAAAATCATATCGGAAGTAATATCTTTGAGAGAAAAGGCACCACACATTGTCATGGTGTCTTTTAATTCGTTTCCAAGCTTTTCAATATAAGCGGCAACGCCCTCTTCTCCCGCACCGTAAACAGCAGCTACAAAAGGTCTTGCAATTAAAACACCATCAGCACCAAGTGCTAAAGCCTTAAAAATATCTGTACCACTTCGGATGCCGCCATCAACCAGAATAGTCATATCCTTTCCAACCGCTTTGGCAATGGCTGGTAAGACCTCAGCGGTAGCAGGACATTGGTCTAAAACACGTCCGCCATGATTAGAAACCACAATGGCATCCGCTCCGGCTTCTTTCGCTTTCAGTGCGCCCTTAACGGTCATAATACCTTTTACAATAAACGGTAGTCCGGCAAGTTTGATAATTTCTCTAAGTTCTTCCACCGATTTACTGCCCGCAGGTGGAGTCATATTTTTTAAGAAAGGCAGTCCGGCAGCATCCACGTCCATGGCTACCGCAAAAGCACCGGATTCTTTTACCTGTTTCATTTTGTCTTCAACGGTATTGATATTCCATGGTTTTACTGTTGGAATCCCCACGCCCTTTGCAGAACGAATTGCCTGACAGGCGGCAGTCATAACACCGGCATCTATGCCATCTCCGGTAAAGGCTGCAATACCATGAGAAGCGCAGGCAGAGACCAGTACGTCATTGTAGGAAATATCGTTGTACTTATCACTGTAATGCAAAGTAACTGCGCCAACAGGAGCTGCAAAAAACGGATAAGAAAATGTTTTACCAAATAAGGTAAAAGAAGTATCTACCGGTTTATTTTCACAGAGAGTATCCATATTGATACGCAGTTCCTGCCATTTTTGGTAATTGCGAATTGCAGTATCTCCTATGCCTTTTGCTCCGGGACCGGGGAGTTGATTTTTACAGGCGATTCCATTGCATACGGGACAGACTTTGCAGTAAGGTCCCATATGTCCTCTTGCTTGTTCTAATACTTCGTTGTAATTCATAAAGATTCCTCCTTTAGAAATTGTAAATGCTTTGTAATAACAATGGTACTTATCAGAAAGCTGCCCAGTAAAAGTGTACGGGAACAGCCATGAATCACCGCTAGTGGGAAAAAGCAACCAAAGGAAACAATGACGTGGTAGGAATGGGGATTGATACGAAACACCACAGAGAAGAAAAGAAAAGGAATTACCAGGGCAAAGACGAGATAGCTTTGTGGCATAAGTCCAATCAAACAGCCAAAAGACACAGCAATGACTTTTCCGCTACATTGTTTCATCCATTGAAATTTCTTAGGTGCAATAAATTTTAATAAACAAAAAGAAGAAGCATGTCCCAGCACAGGAGCTGCCAATACCAAGGCGAACAGGAAGTGCCTTATATCGCAAAACGACAGACTCAAGAAGACAGGGAGTACTCCCTTAAAAATATCACAAATCAGACAAAGGATTCCCATAGGAATTCCGGCATGCAAAAAGACGTTACTGCAACCCGGATTGCCGTCATCAGAAAGTGCAGTAATATCTTTTCCAAGAAAAACATAGGGAAATATCTGGCTGTACATAATACTGCCGGAACAAAATCCCAGCAAGGCAAATATCAAGTAACTCATAGTTCACCTCTATCATAGGTAGTGATTAGTTGATAAATATCTTCTGCGACATTTGGAAATGCATTTTCCTGTTGCGCCTGTAACATGGCGGTTCTGGCAGATTCGTTTCGATAAAGGAGCATACCGTAAGCCACCTGCTTCTTTACGGATTTAGAAGCATAACTCATACCATGACTGGCAAAAAAACGAGCATTTTTTGTTTCACAACCGGGAATAGGGGGTAGTGTGAATAAAGGGAGGATTTCAATTCTTCATTGTTACCACTTATAACCACAATGGTAACATTTCCTTCTGTCTGCTTTAAAAAAGAAGAAATCATTTATATTTATGTTTAATATAAGTAAGCGTTTGTGCAGGAAACAGATGTGAAGTAATTACAATATCATAGTGATTCCCTGTAATATACTGATACATTTGTTTGGCATAGCGCGTATTTGCAAAATAAACAGGAGATTTTGTTTTCGTATTACTGATGAATCCTCCTGCACGATAAGCAAGACCGAAAATGTGCGGGGGCTTGCTGGCTACAGTGATATATGTCTTACTCACCGCATTGGAAGTACGTTTTCCGGCGAAAAGTAAAGCGTCCATGAATTCGCACGCAACCTGGTGGGAACGAAGATTTTCATAAACTGCAAGAGCGGCAGAATTGTGTCCTTGTCCGGTATTGCAGGATAAAATTAACACTTTCATAAACAGCACTCCTTTTCCAATAGTATAACGCAAAAAGGGGACTGCGTCAAAAATGCATCACAGATTTTTAGTCTGATTCAGAGCGTACCAATGTTTTCATAATTTCGCAGACATACATATCGTGGTAATCACGCTTAGGATAGTAATAATCTTCTACATTTTTATCTAAGAATCCGTTTGAAGTATAAGGTTGGCGAAATAGACAGCGACAAAGAAATACGGTATGGGCTTCTTCAAAGTAAGGAATTTCCTCATAGTAGGAAAGGGTGAGACCACTTTTGGTAATTTTATCTTCCTCTCTTCCGGAAGTGCGTCCGAGATAGCCTAGAATTTCCTTATTTTTTTGGGTGTTATCAAAAAAGGAAAGAGACAGAATTTGGGATGCTTCGATAAAGTCATGGGTATATCTTTCAGGGCGTACATTAATGTAGGCAACGTTTTTTCGGAACATATGTCCAAGAGCACCACTGGCGGCAGTCATCGTATTTACTTTTCCGTTGATTGCGGAAGTAATAAGAAACCAGTCGTCTTCAATCATGGAAAAAGGGTTTATCAGAATTTCTTTTGTTTCAATTTCTTTTAATCTCATAAAAGTATCTCCTTTTGATTTTCTATGTCATCACTGACAGAAGAAGTTTCAAATTGATAAAGTTTATAAAGTGTAAGGGCGGTGTAAAGATTTATAGCATCTTTTAAGTGTTGTGGATAAAATCCGGTAATTTCTCCGATACGATTTAAGCGGAAAAGCAGGGTATTTCTGTGAATGAAAAGTGCCGCAGAAGTCTTGGTAATACTTTGGTCATTTTGAAAAAAGGTTTCTAAAGTCTCTAAATACATGCTTTTTCCATTATCTTCTTTTAACAGTTTGCCAATAATAGATTCCCAATAGCGAGAACGCTGCTTTTGAGAGAGATTAAAAAGCAAGTGTTCAAAGTATACATCCGTAAAGGAAGAAATCTTAGTGTCACGCTGCAAAGCTTTCGGAATTTTTAAAGCCGAATTGGCACATTTATAGCGGTAGTGAATTTGAGTCATATTTTCGGCAAAACCGCCGATTCCAATTCGATAGCCAAAATCGAAGGTCTGCGACAGGACAAAATCCAGATTCGTAACAAATTTGTCCATAAAATGATTTTTATCCCCCTCCGGAGTGGAAGTGTATGGAACCAGAAAGGTAATTGCATTGGGAATATAAACCAGATTGATATGAAGATAATTTAATTTATATGCAATATTTTCCAAAAGAGTAGAGATACTTTTTTCGTAATGTACAATTTCTGATTCATAGTTGTTGGAAAAATTATTTTCAAAAGTACAATTAAAAAGTTCTGCAGTTATCACCAGATAAGATTGATTCAGGTTAAAATGGTGGAGCTTAAGCTGATGATGAAAATAGGATTCATTATTGAACCAGGACTCTGTCAATAAATGGGTAAGAAATTCATTTCGAACCTGTGTCTCTGCATTCAGGGTTTCCTTTAAGTGAAATTGCTCAATTAAAAGTTCGGTGGTGCTTTGAATCATTTTTCCGATAGTAGCAGCCTGCTCTCCGGCACCAACTCCGATGACACCGATAATGTTGTCTTTAAAATGAATGGGGAGAGAAATGCCGGGAATTACATTTGGATATTTTTTTGCTTCTTCCTTATCAATGGTATATGGTTCGCCGGTTACAAGTACCTTTCGTGCCCCCATATGTGTTTCGCCGATTCGGGTAGAATCGTTAGAAGCAATAATAACTGCATTGGGATCCATAATATTAATATTGTAATCAATGATTTTAGAAGTATAATCAATAATATACTGCGCAAGTTCTTGACTGAGTTTCATGGCATTACCTCCGTATCTGATTTTAAAATTGTGCATACACACAGTATATCATAACAAAAATAGAGAAAAAACAAAATATTATTGTGCAAAACCACAAATAATGGATCTATCCTCTGGATTTTCGATGGCTGTAACAGCGGCGGTTTTGACTGCTTTAATCATAGTATCTAAGGACATAGAAGGCATAAACGGGTCTTTTCCGGCTATCATATCAGGGGTATAAGGTACATGCATCATTCCGGCTTTTATATTTAAATGATGTTTGGAAATGTAATTCAATGTTCCGTACATAAGCAGGTTGCAGCAATAGGTTCCGGCAGAATTGGAAATATAGGCAGGAACGCCTTCTGCATGGAGAGACTGCATAATGTTTCGGATTGGAAGTGTAGAAAAATAAGCCGCAGGACCTTCCGCATCAATGGTTTCATTTAATGCAAGGTAGCCTGCACTATCAGGCCAGGGAAAATCTGCCACATTAATAGCCACTCGTTCAATAGAAATAGAAGCTCTTCCATAGGCTAATCCTGTGCAAATCACAATTTCAGGATCAAAACAATTAATGGCTTTTTCCATAGTTGAAATACATTCATGAAGATTTACTGGAATTTTTGCGAATTGAAAGGTATAATCTTTATAACGACAGCCGTTTAATGCCTGCGCCAGTTCTAAGGAAGGATTGGTGGTATCGCCTCCAAATGGTTCATAACCTGTAATAAGTATATCTTTTGACATCGTTGTGTTCCTCCTTTAATATAGATAGTGTTTTTCGATGCTTTTATATTGTCATAGCGGGAAAAAAGTGTAAATTGTTTAAATGCACAATTGTAAAAAAGCCCTATTTTAAAGAAAAAGCGGAAGAAACAGAACAAAAATAAAGGAGAAAAGAGTGGATTGTGCAGGAAAAACAATAAAAATAATAAGATATTTGCACAATTTACAAAAAAAATGAAAGGCAATAAAATAGCATTAACAGCAAGGCAAACAAGAAACAACACCTTCTGAAACAAAATAACGAAAGTATGTATACAAAGATGTATGACTAAGAAAAGTCATGCATTTTTTTTATACCATAAGAAATACCGTGTTACATGAAAGTACATGTGAAAACCAGAAAGGAGAGAATGTATATGGCATATGTAAAAATTGAAATAAAAAATCTGTCAAAACATTATGAAGATACTTCTAAGGGAAAAAGAAAAAGAGATGTGGTAGAGAAGAAAGTAATTGATGATTTAAATTTAAAAATATACGCAAATGAGTTTATATGTGTATTAGGTCATAGTGGCTGCGGAAAAAGCACATTGCTAAATCTTATAGCAGGTTATATTAAACCCGATGAAGGAGAAATACTTGTAAACGAAGGAAAAACAAAAATTACAGGTCCTTCCAGGGAGCGCGGAGTAGTATTTCAGGAGCATGCATTGTTTCCATGGTATACCGTGGAACAGAATATTGGATTTGGTCCAAAGGTTGCGAGAAAAAATAAGGATGAGATTAAAGAAATTGTAGATAAATATATTTCCATGATTGGATTGGAAGAATTTCGGAAATCTTATCCGGATCAACTTTCAGGAGGTATGAAACAGAGAGTAGGAATTGCAAGAGCATTTGCAAATGAGGCAGATATCCTATTGATGGATGAACCCTTTTCAGCATTGGATGAATTTACCAGAGCAAATATGCAAAAGGAATTACTCGGTATCTGGAAAAATAATAAATCAACAGTGGTATTTATTACACATAGCATAGAGGAAGCTGTAATATTAGCGGATCGTGTAATCGTTATGGGTGAGGGACATGTACTCACGGATACCGGAATTGACGTAAACCGAGAGGAACGTACAGTGGAAAATCCAAAGTTTTTAGAGTATGTGAACTTCTTTAAAGAGTTTATTCAGGATGATAACAAGTAGGAGGTATTTGCGATGAAAAAGAAAAGAAATTACAACAGTATGTTAGTAAGAGGTATTTCGATTTTAGCATTTCTTATAGTATGGCAATTGTTTTGTTTTTATAATGCAACGGCTCAGGTAATAAATCCCGTATTTTTACCCGGACCAATCGATGTTTTTAACACAATGCTGAAATATATAAAAGACGGAACACTTTTAGAACATATATCAGCAAGTATGATTCGTATTTTAAAAGGATATTTTCTTGGTATTTCCATTGCAGTTGTACTTGGATATTTCATGGCAAGGATACGAGTTCTAAATGATGTGTTAGATCCGCTGCTGGGTATTTTTGGAAGTATTCCGCCGTATGCATTTTGTCCATTGTTCATTATTTGGTTTGGAATAGGGGAAATGTCTAAAATTACATTGATAACCTATACGACACTTCTTCCTATGATTGGCTATGTAGTTCAGGGAGTAAGAAGTGTTGATCCCCTTTTGATTCGTTCTGCAAGAAGTCTTGGAGCAAGTGAAGGACAAGTATTTTTCAGAGTATTGGTACCATCAGCAATGCCGTTTGTTTTAAATGGAATGAAAGTTTGTCTGGGACTTACATTTTCAGCACTGATTGTAGCAGAAATGATGGGAGCAAGCACCGGACTTGGTTATATTATTGTAAATGCAAGAAACTGGTTTTTGGTATCAGATATGTTTTTATCTTTGGTGTTGATTGCATTGATTTATACCGTTATAAAACAGATTACTTTTTTCTCTATGAA
>JAAYPT010000076.1 GCA_012519695.1 Clostridiales bacterium
CTTTTTTTATATCAAGATTTTATTTTGCTGTAATATATCCCTGTGCTTTTAAAAGTTCTGCACAAAGTACCGCTCCACCTGCTGCTCCTCTTACGGTATTATGAGACAATCCGATGAACTTCCAATCATATACGGTATCTTCTCTCAAACGTCCTACGCTGATTCCCATACCGTTTTCATAATTTACATCTTCAGATACCTGAGGACGATTATCTTCTTCTAAATACTGAATAAACTGCTTTGGAGCACTTGGAAGATTTAATTCCTGTGGCACACCGCTAAAGTTTACTAATTTTTCAATTAACTGTTCTTTGGTTGGTTTTTTCTTAAACTTAACAAATACAGCTGCTGTATGTCCGTTTAATACCGGAACACGGATACACTGACATGTGATAACCGGGCTTGTTGCTGGAACAATCACACCATCTTTGATTTCACCCCAGATACGAAGAGGTTCTTTTTCGGACTTTTCTTCTTCACCACCGATGTATGGAATGATATTTCCAACCATTTCCGGCCAATCTTTGAAAGTCTTTCCTGCTCCGGAAATTGCCTGATATGTAGTTGCAACTACTTCATATGGTTCAAACTCTTTCCATGCTGTTAAAACTGGTGCATAAGACTGAATAGAACAGTTAGGCTTTACTGCTACGAATCCTCTGGTAGTGCCTAAACGTTTCTTCTGGAAATCGATAACTTTCATGTGTTCCGGATTGATTTCCGGTACTACCATTGGTACATCCGGTGTCCATCTATGAGCACTGTTATTAGAAACAACTGGTGTCTCTGTCTTAGCATATGCTTCTTCAATTGCCTTGATTTCATCTTTAGACATATCTACTGCACTAAATACAAAATCAACTTCAGCAGCAACTTTTTCTACTTCGTTTACATTCATAACAACGATTTTCTTTACTGCTTCTGGCATTGGAGTATCCATTTTCCAACGATCACCTACTGCATCTTCATATGTCTTTCCGGCAGAACGTGGGCTTGCTGCAATTGTTGTTACTTCAAACCATGGATGATTTTCCAATAAAGAGATAAATCTCTGTCCTACCATACCTGTTCCACCAAGAATACCTACTTTTAACTTTTGACTCATTTTTCTAAATCTCCTCGTTTTTATTCTGTCCGTTTGTCACGCACAATTGTCTTTGTAGTAAATATATTATTACACTTTACGAGAAAATGCAACCCCGAATATTATACAAATTTACCATTTTATCTAATTCGTTTATAGGTAATGTGTATAAATATGCAGGGTTTTGTATTTATTTTCTATTTTACTAACTTGCTTTCCCAGTCGGTTAATTCTTCTTTCCAGTCCTTAGAAAGATATTCTTTTTCAATGGCAATTACTTTTTTCATTGCTTCCTGTCCCGGTGCACCGATAGTAAGACGTTTATTTACACAGGTTTCCATAGAAATTGCTTCAAAAATATCCGCTTCAAATACCGGGCTAATCTCTTTTAATTCTTCTAATGACATATCATCAATGGAAATTCCTTTCTCTATACAATAAAGAACAATTCTTCCAACAATACCATGGGCATCACGGAAAGGTACTCCATGATTTACCAGATAATCCGCTGCGTCTGTTGCATTGGTAAATCCGTTCTTGGCACTGGCTTCCATTTTATCTTTATTAAATTTCATTGTTGCTAACATTCCGGTAAATAACGCAATACATCCCTTTACGGTATCCATTGCATCAAAGGTTAATTCTTTATCTTCCTGCATGTCTTTGTTGTATGCTAATGGAATTCCTTTCATAGTTGTAAGGAGTGCTGTCAAGGCACCATAGACACGTCCTGTCTTTCCTCTTACCAATTCTGCAATATCCGGATTTTTCTTCTGTGGCATAATACTGCTTCCTGTACTGTATGCATCGTCAATTTCTACGAATTGATACTCATTGGAATTCCAGATAATTACTTCTTCTGAAAAACGGCTTAAGTGCATCATAATGGTAGACATTGCAGATAAAAATTCGATTAAGTAGTCTCTGTCAGATACACCATCCATACTATTTAAAGTCGGTCCATAGAATCCAAGTAACTCTGCTGTATAATCACGATCTAACGGATAAGTTGTTCCTGCCAATGCACCAGAACCTAATGGACAATAATTCATTCTATGATAAATATCCTGTAAACGTAAACGGTCGCGTTTAAACATTTCAAAGTAAGCTCCCATATGATGTGCTAAGGTAACAGGCTGCGCTTTTTGTAAATGTGTAAATCCCGGCATAAAGGTATCTGTGTTATTTTCCATAATTGTTAAAATTACATTTAATAATTCTTTTAATAAGTCATCTACCGCTAAAACTTCCTGTCTGGTATAAAGACGCATGTCCAATGCTACCTGGTCATTTCTACTTCTTCCGGTATGTAATTTCTTACCGGTATCTCCTAAACGGTCAATCAATGTTGCCTCTACAAAGCTGTGAATATCTTCATATTCGTGAGAAATCTCCAATTTTCCTTCTTCTACTTCCTTTAAAATCTCACAAATTGCCTTTACAATGTCATCTGTTTCCTGCTCTGTAAGAATGCCCTGCTTTCCTAACATTTTTACATGTGCAATACTTCCTTCCATATCCTGCTTATAAAATTTCTTATCAAATGATATGGACGCATTGAAATTATAAACTAATTGATCTGTTTCCTTTGTGAAGCGTCCGCCCCATAACTGTGCCATATAAATTACCTCTTTCTTTGTGTTTTTTATTTATATAATTATGATTTAATTATTTACTTTTTGATTTGTTCTAATACTTTGCCAGTGATAATCGAATTTTCTTCTATCTCTTTTTTGTATAGAACCTCATCTAACGCTTTTATACTCAACTGTTCTTGTGTTTTTATATTTTCCAGATATACGATGTCTGTCGGCTTTTCCCCTTCCGGTCTGCCTTCGCATCCAAAATCCGGCTCTATAATCCGAATCACTCGATACTCTTGCTTTTGTCGTTCCCGCTCTTGCATGGAAAACACACATCCACAATAGTCTTGGCGATACATTCCGTATTCTTCAGAAATTTCTACCGAACGCTTATATCCGTTTTTCTTTTTAAAATCGGATGTCAGATATTTTACACCATATTCCTGTGCCAGTTTTTCTCCAATCTCATTTAGCTTTTCTGCGTTTTTCATCGGACTGATAGACAAGGTTGTGGTGAAATAGTCCATATCTCGTTCTTTGGCATATTCGGCTGCCTCACGCAAGCGTAATTCATAACATGCAAAACAACGTTCTCCGCCTTCCGATACCAGTTCTAAACCTTTTGCCATTGCATAAAATCGGTCTTTGTCATAATTTCCCTCTACAAAGGAAATCTTATGTTTTGCCGGAAAACGTTCAATAAACCGTTTCTGTTCCTCTACCCGCTTGTAGTATTCTTCATCGGGATAGATATTGGGATTGTAGTAAAACACAGTAATTTGAAAATACTCTGACAGATATTCCAATACATAACTGCTACAAGGTGCACAACAGCTATGTAAAAAAAGCGTTGGTACTGTATTTTGCTCTTTTAAGTTTTTTAAAAGTTCTTCTAACTCTTTTTGATAATTACGCTTCATGTCTTTACCTCATAAAAGTACATTGCATTTATTTTACATTAATCATAATAAAAATGCAATGTTTATCCTATTTCAAATATCTTTTTCAAAATGTTGGTAGTCTTTTAATGAATTCCAACTACCTCCCCAGGTAAAACCATGCTCAATAAACAACTGATAACATAAATCCTCTTTTGTTATTTTGTATGGAAATTCCTGTGTACGGTCTGTATATGCTTCTCCATTAATTGGCTCCACAGATAATGCTCCATTGATTGTTTTTACGCAAGGATTAAATCTAGGATTAATATCTATTGCTAACCCCATACTATGTTTGGATAACTTTGTACTCCCATTAATTTTTCGATAATTAAAGGCTGACGTATTGTTATCTTCCATGGATGTCTCATCGTCTGCATCATATTCATCAATCAATACCATTTTTTCAATCGGATATTGATTTTCATACAATTCCTGCATAATTTCCAAAACATCCTGTGCAATTTTTTCATTTACAATCATTTCTCCGATATGTGTTTCTCCATCAAATCCATAATACAAAACACGCAAATATCGCAATTCTGATAATGCAATATCTTCATTTTCCCGATAAGAACTGCCCATGATTCTATTTTGTATGTCCGGTGATATTTCACTACTATAAAACAAATTCGCCACACCCATTGCTTCTATTGCATCACTGTTAATTACCTCTCCTGCCTTCTGTGGCTCAATCGTTTCAACCGTTTCTGTCTTTGCAATATTACTGTTTTCTGCTTCATTGCCGGAATCCCTTGTGTCCTTACCGGTATCTTCTGCCTGAGTGTTTTTCTCTGTGACTGCAACATTTGCCGACTGCCCATCTGCACATCCTGCAAGCATTACCAAAGACAGCCCCATTGCAATTACAAAAGATATCTTATGCCTATCTTTCATACATTTCACTTCCACTTATTTTTATAATTATGCACTTCATATTCTACCACATTTTCTACTATATGAAAATATCTTGACAGTGCCCTTTCTATATAGCACTCATACTCTTTTCCCACATATAATATACAAAAGAAATGGGAGATTCTTATGGAAAAACTTATGGAAATCAGCCATGTGAGTTACTCCTATCATACCTTAGAGGGAGAAACTCCGGCTTTAACGAATATAAATTTTACCGTTCATAAGGGTGACTTTTTAAGCATTGTAGGTCCCAGTGGTTGTGGAAAATCCACCTTATTATCTCTTCTTACGGGACTTATTGAGCCAGAACACGGCTCCATTTTGCTCTATGGTCAAAAACTCTTTGAAAAAGGCAGAGGCACTATCGGCTATATGCTGCAACATGATCACCTTTTTGAATGGCGCACCATTGAAAAAAACGTACTTTTAGGATTGGAAATACAAAACCGACTTACACCGGAAAATCAAGAAAAAGTCATGGATATGTTAAAACGTTATGGTTTGTACAAGTTCAAAGACGCAAGACCTTCTCAGCTTTCCGGTGGCATGCGTCAACGTGCTGCACTGATTCGCACACTTGCCTTAGAACCTGAGTTATTATTATTAGACGAACCTTTTTCTGCCCTTGATTATCAGACAAGACTTACTGTTGGAGACGATATTGGCTCCATTATAAAAAAGGAACAAAAAACTGCCATCCTGGTTACCCATGACCTTTCCGAAGCTGTTAGCCTTGGCAATCAGATTTTGGTACTCAGTAAACGTCCCGCTACCATAAAATCCATTGTACCAATCAATTTTTCTGATACTATGACTCCTCTGCAACGTAGAAATGCACCGGAATTCAAGGACTATTTCAATACTATCTGGAAGGAGCTGAACTCTGATGACTGAAATTTCTTTAGCACAACAAAATTTTTTATTAGCGCAAAAACGTCACAAACGCTCTGTCAGAACCAGCCGTTTGTGCATTTTTCTTTTATTTTTCGGACTTTGGGAAGTTGCTTCTCAAAGCGGACTTATTGATTCCTTTATTTTCAGTAGTCCCTCGAAGCTTTTCCTTTGCGCTTATGGCATGATATTAGATCATACACTTTTTACTAACATCGGCATTACACTTTTTGAAACCATCGTAAGCTTTCTACTTGTGATATTCTTTGCTCTTTTCATAACTATTATATTATGGTTTAATAAACACATTTCCGAAACTTTAGAACCATATCTGGTAGTTTTAAATAGCCTTCCCAAGTCTGCATTAGCTCCCCTTCTTATTGTGTGGCTTGGTGCAAATTACAATACTATTATTATTACCGGAATGTCTGTTGCTATCTTTGGTTCTATTTTAAGTCTCTACAATAGTTTTCAATCTGTAGATACAGAAAAAGTAAAGTTGATTTATACTCTTGGCGGAAATAAATTCCATGCGCTTACCAAAGTCGTACTCCCCTCCAGTCTCCCTTCTCTTTTTTCTATCATGAAGGTAAATATCGGACTTTGTCTGGTAGGTGTCATCATCGGTGAATTTATTGCTGCCCGTGCCGGTCTTGGCTATTTAATCATTTATGGCAGTCAGGTTTTCAAATTAGATTGGGTTATCCTAAGTATTGCAATTCTTTGTATTATTGCCATTGCACTCTACCAGGCAATTGCGATTGCAGAAAAATATTGTTTAAAACATCATTAAAAAGGTGGCTATACAGCCACCTTGCTATACAGCCACCTTTTCTTTATGTAATAGGAAATTGCGTCCTATTACATTAAAAACGCTCCACTAAGGAGATTCTATCCTTTTACAAATGTATATTCTCATGTATATTTTTTAGATTAATACGAATCAATCCTACTTCACTTAACTCTATCAACGTATAACGTTGTTCCTGTGTCAGTTCATCACTATATACCTGATTCTCATAATCGACCGCTACTGCCCTTGTCTGAAATATCATATAAAACAATGGTGAAATATTATCCGGTATTTCCAATAATAAATTCTTTTCTCTTCCTAATTCCATTAATGCTTCCAAATGTCCTTTTGGACATTCATATACATTTCCTTCATAGTCTACCACGCACGGACAATATCCTTTTGTATCTTCCTTATGTTTTTCAATAAACTCTTGCTTTGTCATATTATTCTTCACCTTCTATTATCTCTTTACTATTATACGCCGGGAATCCATTGCACGGTTACTTTTTCTTTTGCACACAAAGATATCCAATATTCCTTTTCCTGATACTGATAAAAATTTCCTGCTTTACTGCATATGATTCCGTTCTCTCCGGCCTCTTCTTTTGCAACAGTGAACGCTACTTCCTGCAATGGAATTCTCAATCCCTCGCCGGTCATTTTCACATAACTTTCTTTTAGTGTCCAAAGTTGGAAGAAACGACTTTCCTGTTCTGCCTCTTGTCCGTCCAAAATATATTTTCTTTCCAAACTGGTTGCACACTTTTTCAATATTGCCTTTCGAAAAGACTTTTTCTTTTCTGCATCCACGCCAATTTCAACATCCCCTATGGCACAAACCACCATTCCGTTGGTATTGCTGATATTAAATTGACATTGCTCTTTTCCTTTTAAATACGGCTTTCCATAAGAAAATCTTTCTATGACTTTTTCTGCCCCGTCTATTTGAAATATCTCTTTTAGTCCATAATCTAATATCTTATCTGCCAGTTCACGCTGATACCTGTGGTAATCGCCTATATAATTTTCCTTTTCCTTACAATACTTATAATAAACATTTACCTGATGATTCATGACTGACTCTTAGGCTCTCTCATAAAATGAAGTGCAAAAATCGTAACCACATAAATAACTGCCGCAATTACCATAAAAACCGTCTCTTTAAAAATAATTCCTGCAACTATACTTATAATAATTTCTATTCCATGTACCCAAATAGGCATATCATGAAGACACACTCCTATCATAGATTCCAATACTAAAATTATACATACAATAACAATCGGCATATCCAACAAAAAAATTCCTGCCAATATTGCCAACAACATTGCTATTCCATACGCTACGGGAATTATATAATCTTTTTTCATTTTTTCCCCTCCATCATTTTTTATATTTTTTCTACTGGTTTTAAATTCTTCAATTACAATTTCTTCTCTATCATCCATTCCCCATTCCCCCTTGCCCATCTCTTTTTCTTCTTTCTCAACTATTCTAGCTTAATTTCATTTGCTTTTACCCTATTGCCTTTTTAATTCTTTCTGGCTTTACATTCTTCTTTCCGTTGAATTGTCAAATCCAGCCCGCACCGATAACAATTTTTCTCCAAAAATGGATATACATACCCTTGCATTCTCTCTATCTTCGGAAGCTTCGCCTGACACCGTGGACATTGCCAACACCTGCCCTTAAAATTGTAGAATTCTGCAAAAATTGTAAGAGCTACGCCAATGAAATAAATTACACCGCCAAGCGCACTTATTTTCACCAAAAACATTCCGCCAAAAATCCACAAAAGACCGCATATACCTGTCAGCCAATTTCTTCTTCTCCAGCTCCTATATGCATATCCTCTCTTTATTGCTCGCTTTTCTTCCTTTGTCAACTCCATATTCAATTACTCCTTACGTTATTTTCTCCATCTCATGCATCACTTACACATTTTCCCTTACTATAACATACTTTAAAGAAAAATCCTAGCACAAAACTTTCTCTAATTTAACTTTTTTAATATCCTAATATACAAAAAGCATTTACCAAAATCTCTCAGATAATGATAAATGCTATTCAGCCAAAGAAGGGACTCGAACCCTCGACCTGCGCATTACGAATGCGACGCGCTACCAACTGCGCCACTTTGGCATATTGGAAACAAATCCTTAAATATTATAAAGGTTTTGGATAAAAAAATCAAGGAAAAGTTATGTTGAATTTTGGTATTTATTGTTTACCAATTCTTATGTGCGTTTCTGCGGATTATAATTATTATATGCTAATCTTCTCATCTCTATTTTATCTTCTTCTCTTACCTCATTATATTCAGAATTAACCAATAACCGTTTATTTCCTGTTTTTCTATATTCTATCATCATTTCAATGAAATTCATTTTTTACTTTTCTCCCATATTGGATAACTTACTGAATAAGTGACTTATCGAATGATAATCCCTATGATAAAATGATAAATCCCCTCACCCTATATTTATCCCTCAATTTCCTGTTTATTGTAGTATTTTTGTAATATTTTGTCAACTCAAAATATTTGATAGCAAAAAAGCATTTATCAATATTATTACCTTTGACAAATGCTTTTTTGTATTACTTAAAGTCTTTCATCCGCTTTCTTTCTTTTAATTTTCACCATAGTTCCGAGCGTTACTAAGCCTATTCCAAACCAGCCTAAGAATGTTGAATCACCAGTCTTTACTACATTATTGTATTCTACTGTAATTTTTCTTTCTGCCGTTGCTGTATTTCCGGCATTATCACTAACACGATAAACAATCACATAAGTTCCCGGTGTACGAATATCAAATTTTCCACTTATTTGTATTTTGTCTGTTAAATCTCCATCCACATCATCCAGTGCTGATACATCTTTTCGGACATCAAACGCTTCACCTACCTTTATTACCACATCCCCCGGTACTGTAAGAACAGGTGCTGTTATATCTTTATTTTCTGTGCCTTCTCTTTTTTCTAAGACTGTAATATTTCTTGTTGCCTGTGCTTCATTTCCACTACTATCACTAACTGTATAATCAATCGTATACATTCCCGGTGTATGAATATCAAATGCTCCACTTGTCTTAATTGCAGAAGTCAAATCTCCGTCTCTATCATCTATTGCTGTAACACCATCCATTATTGTAAATTCTGCATCCTGCATTATTTCGTTTTTTTCCGGAAGTGTAATCACCGGTGCTGTAATATCCCGATTCAAGGAAAAATATCTTACATCCGTGCAAACTTTTCCTCCAAAATCATCTTTGATTTCTGCATACCAGCCATAAACTCCATTGGTTGCATCCTTCCATGTATATTCTGCTTTGCTTCCGCTTTCAACATTCTCTACCTTTCCTATTACCTGATCTGTATACACATTTACATCCAAATCCGTAGTAGATAATACTTTTTCCTTGGAAACAATTCCAAGCTCTTCAAAAGGTATTTCAAAGTCTTCTTCCCCTACAATCGCTTCTCCCCCCAGATTACTATTATCCTTTGCATCATAATCATCTAATGACGGAGAATAAGTTCTTACAACAATTTGTTGTCCATCCAGATCAAAATGCATCAACCGCATATAGCCCATTCCACCTTCTGCAAGTCCTTGATAGTCAAAAAGCATTTGATACACATTGCGTTCCGCTATACCATCTCCATCATCATCAAAATGACTTACTACTGTCTGTGCATTATGATAATGTCCTGACAATACCATACATACATTCGGATTTTTTGAAACCACCTCATCATATACCCGTTGCGGTTCTTCTCCCAATCCACCACTGGCTAATAAATATTCATGGAAATTCAAAATTGCCTTTCTTTCCGGATACTGGCTTAATACCTCATTCATCCAATCGATTTCTTCATCTTCAATTCCCCATCCGGTGTATAGCATGATAAAATCAATACCACCTACTGTAATCAAATCATAGTGCTGACGATTATCCTTATTATTTCCGCCATACCATGGTCTGTTCTCATAACGACTTGCTCCAAAATACTTGCAATAATTTGTATAATCTCCACTTAAATGTCCTACATCATGATTTCCTGCAAGAATACCATAAGGAATTCCTGCATCATCCAATTTCTTATATGCATTATCTGCATTCTCCCACTCTGGAATCAGGGGTTCATCATCAATAATATCTCCATCATGGAATAAATACTGAATATTCATTCTTGGCTGATTTGCAATAATCCAATCATGGATATCCAATTGATATTGATACTTTCCATCTACGTCTTTCTGAGGATTTCCAACATAATCTTCATTATAATACTGGGTATCCGACTCAACTGCAAAGGTAAAATCATACTGATTTCTTGGTGTCTCTTTTTCATTTTCTGCTTTAACATTTGGATTATCTGATGGTAATGCTGCTGCACCTTCTTCATATTGAATTGGTGTATACCCTTCTCCACTTTGAACCATTACCTTTACTTTTCCATTCTCAATATGGTCTTTCAGACTAATCAAAGCTGTCAATGACTTTTCGCCGTCTTCTTCTGTACTTTTTGTTTCCGCCAAATCCCATTTTCCTGTTACTACAGAATAAACATACAACTTCGTTTTCTCACTATTACTGTTTCCCTTCCATTTTACCTGAATCTGGTCATTTTCCGTTACCGTTTCTCCAACCTGAATTTCAAACTGTTGATACGGAAATCCGTTTAACGTCTCTATTTTTTCCTGTGCCTTCACTTTTTCTCCTAAAAGCACTTCTCCTTTCCCGGCTATTCCTGCCGTATCAGAAACTCCTTGACTCATAGAAATATTTTTATCTCCCAAAATATATCGCTCACCTTTTTTAAAGGTTACATTCATATTATCCTGTGTAGGATCTTGTACCATAACACTAAACACCGGATACTGATTCAATTCCGTTCCTGCCTCCGGTGTGATTTCTGCCCCCACCTCAGCATTTTCTTCTGGAATCGTAAATTTCACATTTTGACTACTAGCATTTTCACAATAATCAACAGCATTCAATTCAAGAAGATGTTCTCCTGCTGTCATTTCTAATGAACGAAATTCATATGGAAGTTCTATTTTCTTTCCATCCAGCTTAGCAGTCACTGATGAAACTCCTGAACCTTCTTCTACGAAAGACGGCTCAATTGTATAAGTTCCTTTACATACTTCTCCATCAGTGATATTGGAAATGATTTCCGCTGGTGTATTATCTACATGTACCGTCAATCTACGTTCCTCTCCCCCAGCTTTTGCTGTGAACACATGTTCTCCATCTGCAAGGGTATTGGTATCCACATCATAACGAATTGCCTGATAAGCGGCATCCGGTGCAGTAAATTTAGCATGAAGAATTTCTATTTTTCCTGCTGAATCCCCCATATTTATAATCGTCTCCGGATTTTCATACCCTTTTGCGCGCAATGTTCTTCAATCCGGTAATACAAGACGTATGTTTTTCACTACAAAATCGTCATTATTTTCTTCATTGTGTTCTAACGGATTTGCCTTATTTCCTGCATGAATATCAATGGTCAGGCTATCTCCTTTTACAAAATAAGAAGCATCCACATCATATCCTACGGTTGCCCAATTTTCATAAGTTCCCTCATTAAAAATTCCAATCACATTATCTCCAATCGCAATTGCATTTTTAAAAAATGTATCTGTTTGACTCACATCAATTAAAATTTTTGCGTTTCCCGCAATAGAACTTACAGTCTCTGCTGTTATATCCTTTTCATCTAACAAAAACTGATCTCCTGTAGTTATAATTGAAGTTTCCCCTGATAGATACTGGTTATCTTCAGATTTATACTGATTTTTTTCCATTTCAAATCGCAATGTATCTTCTTGTGAACTTGTAGAAGTTATTCTTTTTTCCTCAGTTACTACTGCATGGAAACCATCACTAATGATAAATCTATAATCAAAATACTTCTTTCCATACAAATCTACTGCTTCCATACTTTTCTGGAAAACATCACTATCTCCATTCTTCAATAAATTGTAGTTTTCATACTCTTCCATTGTATTATCTTTTACTTGAAGCACTACACGTTTAACAGAACCCATACTGGAAGATGCCTGTACTGAAAACGTCACTCCCTCGTCATTTTGAAACTCTGCCACTGTCTGATTATTAATTGTTGGCTCCTCATCCGGTATGTGAACCTCTGCATGCATTGACTTTCTTCCGCAGTAACAACACCCGGAGTCGGTTCTGCATCATTTGCAAGCATAAGAGTCTTATTGGAAATAGCATCATAACGGTAAGTAATTCCTTTATCCGCATGTGGGTCTTTTACACCTGCCACCATATTATACGCAACAAAATCTACCTGTTCTTTTGTTCTTGTAGTAAGACGAAGTGCTCTTGCACTGCCATTTGCCATTCCTCCATTATGAATTTCAAACAAATTTTTATTTAACTCTAAGTTCGTGTTAAACTTCTTATTAAAATCCTCCGTTGTCAACTCATCATTTTTACCATTTTTTATCCATAAAACAATTGTCTTTCCCGGCTCTAACTTCAATTCTTTCTCCGGTGCAAACCAAACCACATCACTTGCCTCTCCATTGTCCGGATAATTATAGTACAGACTATAATCTTGTAAATCTAATGTCTGGTCTGAATTATTATATAATTCTATGTACTCATAAGCATCTGCACCATTAATATTACTGGAATCAGGCATAATTTCACTAATTACAATCGGCGGTATCTTTGTTTTATCTACTGCTGTAGTTGAGATTGTAACTGTTTTATCTGTTGTTTTCTTTTCTGTCACGCCATCTGAAAATTCCGTATAATAAGAGAACCCGCTCTTACCTGCCATTTCTGTCCATTTCAAACTCCCCTCATATCCATTTTCCGTTTTCTTCATAAGAATCTTTTTATATTCTTCTTCGCCTGAAAACTTTACATACAGGTATGCAGTCTGAACCATATTATTTCCAGTTGCTTTCCCCATTACTTTCCACTCTTCCCCCTGATTTACATAAAGTACCGCTTCACTGGAAACTGATAACGTAGATGGATTTTGAAACTGATAGGTTTCTGTGGGTATCTGGTCTGCATTAACTTCTCCCGGTATTGCTTTATACTCATATCCTAATCTTGTTTCTTTCTTTTCCCCCAACTGATATGCAAAACAAATTCCACCGTTTTTTCCCGAAGCAGCATTTCCTTGTAACTTTACTGCCTTTACATTCCCATCATTATAAGTTATATCTACTAATTCTTCCCCCGTCCTTGTTTCCAGTTTCAATGTACGTTCTTTTGAATTATGAAGTCCACCGCTATGTATCGTAGCAAGATTTCTTCCGATTTCAAGATTGGTACCATAATAGGTATTAAATTCTTCCGCTGTACAATCCTTGTTCCCATCATTAATAATCCATAATACTACTGTTTTCCCCGGTTCTATCGTAATCCCACTCTGATCCGGACTCCAAATATCTCCATTATAAATTAATTCATATTGATCCAATTGAATTATTTGATTGCTTGTATTGTATAGTTCCACATACTCCCAGGCATCTGCCCCATTTACATTATCTGTATCTGCTACGATTTCTGTAATTATAACTGGAGTTTTCATATTTTCTGAACTTCCTGCCGCATGAACATTGTCCGGCAAAAATGATATCAAGATTGTTGCCATACTTACAATTACTATACCTTTACGCAATGTCTTTTTTTCGTTTTTCCGTTTTTTCATAAAAAATAGTTCTCCTCTATTCTAAATTGTTGTCACCAGCTTTTAGAATAAAAGAAGAACTGTTTTTCTACTACCGTTTTTTTGTAATTTTCATGTAAAATTACAGTAATTTGAGAACACTACTCTACTACCACAGCTTCAAATCCCAAATCATCTAATGTTTCAATGGCTGTTTTTACGCAGTGCTCGCATCCATCAATGCTTACTGTTTTTTCTGCTAAATTTACCTCATGAGTAATTCCCGCTGCATCTAATGCTTTATTGATTCTCTCCACACATTTTTCACAATGCATATCTTCTGCTTTTAATACTGTCATTTTTCTTCCTCCTAATATTTTACATTCTATTACTTCATCAGCTTTTGAATTGTGCTGCAAAGTTCATCTACTACTTCTTCATTTCCTGCTTTAATATTTTCTACCACACAAGATTTAATATGCTCTGAAAGCAAACACTTTGAAAAACTGTTCAATGCAGACTGTATCGCCGATACCTGTGTTAAAATATCTACGCAGTAACGATTGTCTTCCACCATTGCTTTTACTCCTCGAACCTGTCCTTCGATTCGGTTCAGCCGGTGAACCATATCCTTAATTTCTTTTGAGCTACGTTCTTTTTTCTTCTCGCAGCAACAACACTCCTTGGTGCAATCTACTTCTTTTTCCATCTGTTGTTTCCTTTCTCGCCAAACTATTTTTCCAAGTTCAATCTGCGTAAACGCAATGCATTTCCCACTACACACACAGAACTAAAGGACATTGCAAGTCCGCCTAACATTGGGCTTAATAATGGACCTCCAAAGATATACAATACGCCTGCGGCTACCGGAATTCCTAAGCTGTTATAGAAAAATGCCCAGAAAAGATTTTCCTTAATATTGCGAATTGTTCCTCTACTTAATTTTACTGCTTTATAAACATCTTGTAAATCAGATTTCATCAAAACCACGTCACTAGACTCTAAAGCAATATCGCTTCCGTTTCCATTTGCCACTCCTACATCTGCCTGTACTAATGCGGGAGCATCATTAATTCCATCTCCAGCCATTACCACTTTTTTGCCTTGTTGCTGCAATTCTACCACAATTCTTGCCTTATCTTGTGGAAGTACCTCTGCAATCACCTGATTTACTCCTACTTCTGCACCTATAAACTCTGCTGCTGCCTGATTATCGCCTGTCAGCATAATTACTTCCATTCCTGCTTTTTGCAAACTGTGAATTGCTTCTTTGCTACTAGCCTTTACCGTATCAGACACTACAATAACACCTTCTGTTTTTCCATTTAGTACTACAAACATTGGTGTTTGTCCCTTTTTAGCACAACTTGTAGCCGCTTCTTCCAATTTAGAAATATCTTGCTTTTGTTCTTCCATAAAGCGTCGGTTTCCAATAGAAACCGCGATATTCTGATATTTTGCCTGAATACCTCTTCCGCTTACTGCCTCAAAATCACTCACATTTTCAGCAACTTCATTTCCAAGTAACGCATGCTCTTTTCCGTAATCTACCATTGCCTGTGCCAGAGGATGCTCTGAAAGTCGTTCACAGGCTGCTGCTATTTTCATTAATTCATCCTTTGCATAGTTACCATTTTCTGAAAGAATAATTTCCACAACCTTTGGTTTTCCCTCTGTAATGGTTCCTGTCTTATCCAATACAACCGCATTGGTATTCTGCAATACTTCCAATGCCTCTCCACTTCGGAATAAAATTCCATGGTTTGCACCTAATCCAGTTCCTACCATAATAGCAGTTGGTGTTGCCAATCCAAGGGCACACGGACACGCAATAACTAACACCGATACAAAAATATTCAATATAAATGCTGTATCTTTTCCTGCTAAAAACCATCCAAATGCAGCAAATACTGCAATCGCCATAACAACCGGTACAAAATACCCTGCTACCGTATCTGCCAGTTTGGATATTGGTGCTTTCTTTCCCTGTGCTTCTTCAATCATTTGAATAATCTTAGAAAGTGTAGTGTCTTCTCCGGTTCTTGTTACCTTCATCTGCATGGTACCATTATAGTTCATACTTCCACCGATAACTTCATCACCCATATGCTTTTCTACCGGAATGCTCTCTCCTGTCAACATGGACTCGTCTACGGAACTTTCTCCGGAGACTACCTCACCGTCTAATGGTATTTTACTGCCCGGCTTAATTAACAGAATCTCTCCTTCTGTAATTTCATCCGTAGGTACTTCTACTTCTTCTCCATCACGAATTAAGATAGAAGTATCCGGTGCCAATGCTATTAACTTACGAATTGCTTCTGAAGTTTTTCCTTTACTTCGGCTCTCCATGTATTTTCCCAGCATAATCAATGTAATTACAATTGCTGCTGACTCATAGTACAAATGGTGAACTGCATGTTCATTGCCTGGAATCTGTATGGTCATCACAAGACTATATAAGAATGCACTTCCTGTTCCAATTGCTACTAAGGAATCCATATTAGGATGTCCGCGAAACAAGGTCTTAAATCCTACGGTATAGAATTTCCATCCACATATCATTACTGCTGCCGCTAATACTAATTGAGCAAGTGCAAAATTCATGGGATGCATCATCATATCCAAAAATCCTGGTAACGGAAGTGCCACTGGTAACATATGTCCCATGGAAATATAGAGAAGCGGAACAGAAAAAATTGCCGCTGCAATTAAACGATTACGTTTCTCTTTTACTTCCTTTAATTCCTGTGTACCAAATTCATCTGCATTTTCTGCATCAATATCCTTTGGCTCAAATCCAGCCTTGGTAATCTTATTTTTAATATCGGAAAGCTTTACCTTATCTGTATCATAGATAATATGGGCTCTTCGTGTGGTAAGATTCACATCACATGTCTCTACACCATCTAATTTTCTGGTAACACGCTCCACTGCTGCTGAACAGGAAGCACAAGTCATTCCGTTTACTTCTAAGTAGATATCTTTTTTCATTTCAAAGCCTCCTTCATACCCCAATGGGGTATGTATATCATAAAACATTCTATTCCACTTGTCAATATTTTTTATTATACACCGCATTGTTACAATTTTCCTTTTTACAATTTCTATTGTATTTTCATGACTTAGTGTCTATAATATATTTTGCTTTGTTTATTATTATTAAACTCAGAATATATTATTAGTTTTATTTTTACAGAAAGGATGAACAAAGATGGATATTGGACATCGTATGAAAGAACTGCGTATTCAATATGGACTTACCCAGCAGGAACTGGCTGACCGCAGTGAGCTTTCTAAGGGATTTATCTCCCAATTGGAACGTAATCTTACCTCTCCTTCTATTAGTACGCTATTAGACATTATTCAATGTCTTGGCACCACTCCTTCTGAGTTTTTTACAGACGAAGAACCGGAACAACTGATTTTTCGACAGGAAGATTATTTCGAGAAGGAAAACAAACCTCTAGGCAGTACTACGAAATGGTTAATTCCCAATGCACAGAAAAATGCCATGGAGCCTATTCTTATGACATTACGTCCGGGAAGTTCTTCTGATACTCATCTTCCCCATGAAGCAGAAGAATTTGGCTATGTGCTAAAGGGCAGTATCAAATTACACTACGGTTCCCGCTCTTCTATTGTAAAAACCGGGGAAAGTTTTTATTTTAAATCTGGGAAAAAACATTATATTGAAAATTACGGCAACAGGGAGTCTACAATTCTTTGGATTACTACTCCCCCAAGCTTTTAGGAGGAACTTCCATGAGTAAAAAATTAATTGATTTACAACATATTACCAAATCCTATGACGGACACACAATTTTAGATGATCTGAATCTCTATATTCGTGAAAATGAATTTCTTACCCTGCTTGGTCCTTCCGGATGTGGTAAGACTACTACCCTACGTTTAATCGGCGGCTTTGAGTCCCCGGATAATGGTAAAATTATTTTTGATGGAAAAAACATTACCAATCTCGCACCAAATGAGCGTCAGCTCAACACCGTGTTTCAGCGTTATGCGCTCTTTCCACACATGACTATTGCAGAAAATATTGCTTTTGGTCTAAAAATCAAGAAAAAAAGCAAGGATTATATTAATGATAAAATCAAATATGCACTAAAATTAGTGAATCTGGATGGTTTTGAAAAACGAAGTATTGATTCTCTAAGTGGTGGACAGCAACAGCGAATTGCCATTGCCCGTGCCATTGTAAATGAACCGAAGGTTTTACTTTTAGACGAACCATTAGGTGCTTTGGACTTAAAGCTCCGTCAGGATATGCAATATGAATTGATTCGTTTGAAAAATGAATTAGGCATTACTTTTATCTATGTTACCCATGATCAGGAAGAAGCCCTCACCATGTCTGATACCATTGTAGTTATGAATCAAGGTTATATTCAACAGATTGGAACACCGGAAGATATTTATAACGAACCATGCAATGCCTTTGTAGCTGACTTTATCGGAGAAAGCAATATCATTGATGGTATTATGTTAGAAGACAAACTGGTAAAAATTTTAAATGTAACATTTCCATGTGTGGATGAAGGCTTTGGCACAAATACTCCGGTAGACGTAGTTATCCGCCCGGAAGATGTAGAACTGGTTGCTCCGGAACAGGGACTTTTATCCGGAGAAGTTACTTCTCTTATTTTCAAAGGTGTTCACTGGGAAATTGTGGTACTTGCCGGAGGATATGAATGGCTGGTTCATACTACCCAGATGCATCCTGTGGGTTCAAAAGTCGGAATCCGCGTAGACCCGTTTAACATTCAGATTATGAATAAACCGGAATCTAGTGATGAAAAGGCGGTGGAATTAGATGCGTAACTTAAAACGTCAGCTTTTTGCTGGTCCTTATATGATATGGATTGTTGGATTTATCCTGCTACCGGTAGTTATGATTCTCTACTATGCATTTACTACCTCCAGCGGTTCTTTTACCGTATCCAATGTATTGACGATTACACACCCTATCTTTTTCCGGGCACTGCTGTTTTCTTTAAAACTGGCATTGGTCTGTACTTTGATTTGTCTGGTATTGGCATATCCACTTGCCATGATATTAAATAATATGAAAAACGGAAGTCAGGGATTTATTGTGTTTATCTTCATTCTTCCTATGTGGATGAACTTTATGCTTCGAATCCTTGCCTGGAAAATGCTCTTATCCAATAACGGTATTATTAATACAATACTAGGCTTTTTCGGATTACCGGACCTTCATATTATTAATACTCCTGCGGCTGTTGTTCTTTGTATGGTATACGATTTTCTTCCATTTATGGTACTGCCTATTTATAATGCCCTGGCTCGCATCAACCGTGATGTGATTGAAGCAGCAAAGGATCTTGGTGCCGGAAATATTACGATTTTCTTTAAAATCATTGTACCTTTAAGCATGTCAGGTGTAATCAGCGGTATTATCATGGTATTTGTACCTGCATTAACTTCTTTCGCTGTTTCTGACTTATTAGGTGGCGGAAAAGTTTTATTAATCGGAAATATTATTGAACAGGCATTTACTCAAGACTATAACTGGAACCTTGGAGCAGGTCTTTCCTTTGTATTAATGATTTTTGTATTAGTCAGCATGACACTTGTAAATTCTCGTGATACCGAAGGAGGTGCTAACGTATGGTAAAAAAATCAGCAGAACGTATTTACTTAACCTTGATTTTTCTATTTCTCTATCTGCCTATTGCTGTTTTAATTGTACTCTCTTTTAACAATTCTAAATCCAGAGTATACTGGGGCGGATTTACCTTGAAATGGTATCAGAAAATGATTACAAGTCCTACGATTATGAAGGCTTTTGGAACCACCATTATAATATCACTTGCTTCTGCCCTCATTGCCACCTTGCTTGGCACCCTTGCCGCTTTGGGTATTAATGCAATGAAAAAGCGGAATCAGACCATTATGCTTGGCGCAACAAACATTCCCATGTTAAATGCGGATATTGTAACCGGTATTTCCATGATGCTTTTGTTCGTGAGATTTACCCGTCTTGGTATGGGAACTGTTCTGATTGCACATATTACATTTAACATTCCTTATGTTATCTTAAATGTATTACCAAAATTGCGTCAGACCAGTAAATACACTTACGAAGCAGCTTTAGACCTTGGTGCTACACCTTTATACGCTTTTTTCAAAATCACCTGGCCACAGTTGCGCCCCGGCGTATTATCCGGCTTCCTTATGGCGATGACTATGTCCCTGGATGACTTTTCCATTACTTACTTTACAAAAGGTGCCGGAATTAATACCTTATCTACGATGATTTATACAAATATGCGAAAAGGTATTAACCCTGAAATGTATGCCTTGTCTACGATTTTATTTATGGCAGCATTGATACTCTTACTTCTGATGAACTTTGGTCCTTCTGCCAAACGTGAAAAAGCAAGTAAGTAATTCCATAGAAAAGGAGTAATCTCTATGAAAAAGAAATTAATTGCTATTTTTTGTGCTACATTAACCGCTCTGACTCTTTTTAGCGGATGCGGTTCTAAAAAATCAGAAAATACACTTACCGTTTTAAACTATGGAAAATATATTGATCCAGAAGTTTTAGAACTCTTTGAAAAAGAAACCGGAATTCATGTGGATTATGAAGAGTATATTACCCCTGAAAATATGTATACCAAATACAAAGCGGGAGCGATTGACTACGATCTTATCTGCACCTCCGACTATATGGTTGAAAAACTTATCAAAGAAGGTCAGGTCTTAGAAATGAATTATGACAATATTCCATTGGCAGAAAATCTTGATAAAGCTTATTTTGATTTTTCCAAGTCTTTTGACCCGGATACCAAATACACTCTTCCTTATTTCTTCGGAACTGTAGGAATTTTATATAATAAAAATATGGTGGATGAATCCAAAGTGGATTCTTGGGATATTCTCTGGGACAAAGATTACGATGGACAGATTATCATGCCGGATTCCGTCCGAGATGCCTTTATGGTTGCTTTAAAACGTCTTGGATATTCTCTTAATACTTCCGATGAAAAAGAACTTCGTGAGGCCCAGGAATTGCTTTTAAAGCAAAAGTCCATGATTTACTCTTATCTGGTGGATGAAGCACAGGACGAAATGATTGCAGAAAATGCAGCTATGGCTGTTGTTTATTCCGGAGAAGCAGGACTTGCTATGGACTACAATGATAATCTTGCTTTCTCTGTTCCAAAGGAAGGTTCCAATATGTGGATTGACTCCTGGTTCATTCCCAAAACCTGTACCAATCAGGAAAATGCAGAAAAGTTTCTGAACTTCCTATGTCGTGAAGATATTGCAGCAATGAATTTTGACTATGTCTACTATGCTACTCCTAACACCAAGGTGGTGGAGCAATTAGACCCGGATTTACAGGCGAACACTACCATCTTTCCACCGAAGGATATCCTTAATAACTGTGAAGTATTAAAATCATTAGATGATGATACTACTACTCTTTACAGTGAACTTTGGCTGGAACTAAAAGCCTACTCCGAGTAACGCATACGCTATACGCAAATATCAAATTTTCTTTTATTTACTTGTATTTCTTTTTATTTCATGTTACATTTAGACCCACACAGAATCCTGTGTGGGTCCTGCTTTGCCAGCACAGCGCAGGAGGTCTTATGACATACGAAATATTTAAAACTCAGGTAGTTGCTCAATTGGAAGAACAGTTTCCTTCGGGCACATCTATTACCATTCAATCTATTTCCCGTAACAATAATCAAACAGAAGATGCATTGACTATTTTAGAACCCGGACTTAATATCTCACCCACAATTTATCTAGCCCCTTATTTCAAGCAATTACGGCAAGATATCCCTTTTGCATCTATTGTTTCACAGATTTACAGTTACTATCAGGAACATCGTACTTCTCACAGTATTGATACAAGTTTTTTCACCGACTTTGATAATGTGCGTTCCCATATTGTATACAAACTCATTCATCAGGAAAAAAACAGAGAACTCCTCAAAGAAGTTCCCTGGATTCCTTTTTTAGATCTTGCCATTGTATTTTATTGTCTTCTATCGAAATCTTCTACCGAAAGTGCTTCTGTACTTATTCGAAATGAACACCTTTCCTATTGGAATGTCACTGCCCCTGATCTGCTTTCTTTGGCAGAAAAGAATACACCGTTTTTACTCAATTCCTGTTGTAATTCACTGGAGGAGCTTTTACTTCCGGCACTGGAGCAGCTTCCGTTTGCGGAACAATCAGACACACAGCAAGCCTTTCATTCTTCCACTACTGTTCCCATGTATGTACTAACCAATCAACAACGTTTTGGTGGAGCATGCTGCATTCTCTATGACAATGTTTTAAAAGATATTGCCGAACGCCTGAATAGCGACCTCTATATTCTTCCCAGCAGCATCCATGAGGTAATTCTTATGCCTACCACTGTCACAGAATCCATTTCTTCCTTATCTCAAATGGTAACGGAAGTCAATGAATCTGAAGTGGCTGCTGAAGAAATCTTATCGGATCATGTTTACTATTACCACAGAAATACAGATAGTATTACGATGTGATTTTTTCATAAATCGCTTCATACTTCTTAGTAACGGTCTGCCAGGAGCTATCATGTTTCATACAACGTTTCATCATGGCTTTCCATGCTTTTGGTTGCTCCTGGTAGATTTTAAGTGCATACCGAATAATAAATAACATTTCCCCTGCATCATAATTGCGAAATCCAAATCCGGTTCCGGTCTGCCAAATCTCATTATAAGGCTCTACAGTATCTTTCAATCCACCGGTTTCTCGCACGATTGGTACTGTTCCATACCGCATACTAATAAGCTGACTAAGTCCGCAAGGCTCAAACTGAGAAGGCATTAAGAACATATCTGCTCCTGCATAAATGCGATGCGCCTTATCTTCACTATACCCAATATTGGCGCACATCTGGCTTGGATACTTCTGTGCAAACCAGGAAAAATCATGCTGGAATCGCTCTTCTCCTGTTCCAAGAACAACTACCTGCACATGTTCTGTCTGCAATAACTCCTCCATAACAGAAACTACTAATTCAAAGCCTTTTTGCTGGGTTAAACGTGATACAATTGCAATAACACATGCTTTTGCATCCTGTTTTAATCCCATTTCCTTTTGCAGTGCTTTCTTATCCTTTTTCTTTTCTGCTATATTTTTAATTCCAAATGGATATGGAATATTTTTATCTGTCTGTGCATCATATTCCTTTTCATCAATCCCGTTGATGATTCCACAAAGTTTTCCTGAAACTTCTCTCATTACACCATCTAAGCCTTCGCCGCCTTCCGGTGTCTGTATTTCTCTGGCATAAGTCTCACTTACGGTAGTAACCTGATCTGCATAAAGAATTCCTGCTTTTAGGAAATTACTTTCTCCGTATGCCTCCATAGCACCATACCGATACTTTGCAGGGATATCTCTGCAATTTTCAATATCATCGATTTGCCATCTTCCCTGGAATTTTTGATTATGAATAGTAAAAACTGTTTTGATGTTCTGATAAAATTTATTTTCCCCATAAAATACTTTTAATAGCATTGGAAGTAATCCTGTTTGCCAGTCATGGCAATGTATTACATCCGGACAGAATTTTAACTGTGGCAACGCTGCTAACACCGCTCTGGAAAAAAATGCAAACTTATTTACATCTTCACAGATATGGTGATACGGCGCATCTCCTGCAAAATAATATTCATTATCTATGAAATAATAGGTAATTCCTGACTCTTCCATTTTATAGATTCCAATATACTCTTGTTCTCTTGGCATATTTTCATAAAAATGGGTTACTTTTTTCATCTGTTTACGAAATTTCTGGGGTATACACTGATACAGTGGCATAATAATACTGATTTCATACAATGACTTATCAATATACTTTGGCAGTGCTCCAACTACGTCTGCCAAACCGCCTGTTTTTATAAATGGATTGCCCTCTGATGCTGCAAAAAGTATTTTCTTCATTTAGTACCTCCGGTTAGTAATTATTTTCCTATCTTATATTCTAACCGAATTTTGTCTGCAATTAAAGCTATAAATTCTGAATTTGTCGGTTTTCCCTTTCCATTATGTATGGTGTATCCGAAAAGTTCGTCTATGGTGTCCATTTTTCCACGACTCCATGCTACCTCTATTGCATGACGAATTGCTCTTTCTACACGGCTTGGCGTCGTCTGAAATTTCTTTGCAATACTTGGATATAGAATTTTGGTAATGGAATTGAGCATTTCCATATCGGTAACGGACATCATAATTGCTTCTCTTAAATACTGATACCCCTTAATATGTGCCGGCACTCCGATTTCATGGATGATGTTGGTAACATCATTTTCTAAATTACGTTCTTCTAACTTTTCCTTTTTCTCATAAGGATTTACTTTTCTTGCTTCTAATCCTTTGCTCTTCTCTTTATCTCGCACACGTTTGATACGACTGATGACTACATCACTGTCAAAGGGCTTCATAATATAATAATCCGCACCTAAGTCAAAGGCATCCTCTGTGATGCTTTGTTGTCCTACACCGCTTATCATGATAAATGCCGGACGGTGTTTCATATTTTTATCATTTTTTACCTTATCCATAACTGCCAATCCATCTAATTTTGGCATGATAATATCCAATAATACAACATCCGGTTCTTTCTTTTTTATCATTTCATAGGCTTCTTCACCGTCTTTTGCAGTTCCGACCACCTGAAACTCCTCATCACTTCTAACAATATCCCCTAATACTTGCAGCATTCTCTCATTATCATCTGCAATTGCTACATTTAATTTTTCCACGTCATATCCTCCTGTTGCTTTTCATCATAATTAGAAACAATTTGTATTATAACTGTATCTGAATATTACTTCAATGAAAAGATTTCTTGTAATTTCGACAACATACCATCTATTGTTCCATAATAACACGAACCCTGTCATTTAAAAAGAACTAAATACCTTTTCCCATTGATAATATCTGTTTTTATTAGTTGGATTTTGTCGAAGAATGTCACTAAGTTTTCAAACTTTACCTTTCAATCATTTGTTCTGCAAAAACTCCGTATCCCTTTGCTACATCCTGTACAAATACATGGGTTACCGCTCCTATCATTTTTCCATTCTGAATAATTGGGCTGCCGCTCATTCCCTGCACAATTCCACCTGTTAATTCCAATAATTCCGAATCTGTCACTTCAAAGAGAATTCCTTTATTAATATTATTACTGCTATAATCTATACCGGTAATATTAATTTCATATTCTTTTCGTTCTCCGGAAAGATAGGAAATAATCTGAGCTTTTCCTTCCTGCACTTCCTGCTTCATTGCCACCGGGCAATATTTTTCTCCCTGAATCTGCTCCGGTATACGCTGTAACTTTCCGTAAATTCCAACTTCTGTATTTTTTTCTACATTTCCTAACTTAAATTGATCCAGATATGTGATAAGACCAGATACTTCTCCCGGCTTTCCTTTTTCTCCTTTGGTAATGCCTACTACCTGAGCTTCATATAAGGTTCCCTCTGACATGCATATTTTAGTTCCTGTATCCATATCACTTACCGGATGCCCTAACGCTCCATAATTTCCTGCACTATCGGAAAAAGTAAGTGTCCCAACTCCCGCTAAGTCATCCCTTACCCATACCCCTAGCTTATATTCATTTTCACCTGTTCTTACCGGCTCTACCTTTAACTCAATATATTCACCATCACGCACGACTCCAAGAACCACCGCATTGCCCCCGCATTTGTTGATTGCCTCTATTACGTCTTCTTTTGTTTTTACTACCTGTTCATTGATTGTTTTGATATAATCTCCGCTTTTTACAATATTTGCAGCAGGTTCGTAATTCATCCCATCTGTTCCGTTTACCACCCCTGTTCCAATAATTAATACGCCCTCTGTTTTTACATAAATTCCCACTGGGATTCCACAAGGCACCACATTTTCTTCTTCAATGACTTCTACTGCAACTTCTTTTATTTCAAAAATCCCAAAAAGCCGACATATCATAGAATAACTTCCTTGCTTTGCTGACTTTATGGAAAACTTTTTATTCAAATCTACATGTATTTCTTCCTGATTTACCGTCTGCGATTGATTGTCAAATACCTCTAATCCCTCTTTCTCCACTACTCCAGTCATTGGAACATGAAAATTAAATTCTTCTTTTTTCCCCTGTACCATCCATATCTTGTCGGGAATTGATTCTTTCATAATAAAAAAAGAAAATACCAACAACAGTCCAAGCCCTCCTAATATACTGGCTTTTGCAATACATTTTTGCTTTTTCATATTTTCATATTCCTCCTACTGTATTTTTATAATAATATCATAGGAAAATCATAACTTTTACACTTTAATATAACACGGTATTTCCTATAACATAAAAAAGGATTTCAGTAGAAACTGAAATCCTTTTTTATTATATGAAATTCTTTACTTTTTAACTCTGGAATTTTTTAACTGACTTTGCAAGTTCTTTCATTTCTTTTGCGCTTTCTAATACCGTATCCGTTACTTTCACACCGCCAAGCATTCTTGCCAACTCTTCGATGGTTTCTTTTTCCTCTAATCTGGAAATATTAGAAACTGTTGACTGATTTACCACATTTTTACTAATTAAGAAATGTTGATCTGCCATGGCTGCTATCTGTGGAAGATGGGTAATGCAGATAACCTGATGATTCTTTCCTATCACATTCATTTTTTCGGCTACCATCTGTGCTGTTCGTCCACTGATACCGGAATCAATTTCATCAAAAATCAATGTTTCTATCTGGTCACTCTCTGCCAAAACTGTTTTAATTGCTAACATAATACGACTCAATTCACCGCCGGATGCTACTTTTCCCAGTGGTTTCACCGGTTCACCCGGATTGGTAGAAATTAAAAATTCTGCATCATCTGTTCCGTTTGCCGTATAATTTGATGTATTCTGAAATGCCATGGTAAATGTTACATCTAAGAAATTTAAATCTACTAAGGCATCTTGTACCAGTTTTGTCAATTTTTCTGCATAACGTTTTCGAATGTCAGATACTTCCTTGCAACTTTTCTGCAATGCATACTCTGCCTTTTCTTCTCGCTTTGCTAATTCTTCCAGATAATGTTCATAATCCTTAAGTTGCTGATAACGTTGCTCTTTTTCTTCTTGTGCTTTTAACACTGCTTCAATAGAACCGCCAAACTTATCCTTTAAATGATTTACCTCATCTAAACGTTTCTCTGTTTCAAAAAAGGTCTCTTCGTCAAATTCTCCATTTGAAATATAGGCTGCCAATTCTCGATTAAAATCATTCAACAAACTATCAATTTCACCGATTTGCTCTGCTATCTGCTCTAACTCGCTATCATACTCTGCTACCGAAGTAAGCTCTCTTAAAGCTCGTCCTATCTGTTCTGTAGCACTGCCGTCTCCTCCGGTTAGATTATGGGCAATATTCGCTGCTTCCATAATTTTACGGCTGTTTGTCATTTTCCGATAGCTGCTTTCTAAGGTTTCATCTTCTCCAACTACCAAATGAGCCTCCTGAATTTCATTTATCTCATATTCCAGGAAAGACAGCTCGCGCTCTCGTTGCACATCATCCGTTACTGCTTGTTTCTTTTCTTCTAATATCTTCTGATATTCCTGATAACAAGCCTTTAATGTTTCCTTTTTTTCTTTTAATTCCTCTTTGGCATATTCATCCAATATTTCTAAATGCTTCTTTTTATGAAGCAAAGATTGATGTTCATGTTGTCCATGAATATCAATCAGAAGTGCAGCTACTGCCTTCATACAGGATGCTGATACTGTCTCAGAATTGATTTTTCCTACACTTCTTGTAGCTGTAATCTTTCTGGACATGATGATTTCTCCATCTTCCGGAAAAATATCCATCTCCTCTAATAATTTCTGTTGCTGTGGATTCTCCACTTTAAAAATCAGCTCAACCAGAGCATATTCTGCGTTTTCCCGTAACATCTCTTTTGAGACTTTTTCTCCTAACGCAAGATTAATGGAGCCTATAATAATTGATTTTCCTGCTCCTGTTTCACCGGAAAGAATATTTAATCCCGGTCCAAATTCTACCTCCGCTTCTTCAATTAACGCAAGGTTTTTCACATGCAGACTTACTAACATATCCGTTCTCCTTCTGCTCTCTCATTTACAACGGCTTAAAAATCAGTATCTTACATTTAACTTTCTACGATTTTTCTTAATCGTTTCATTAAATTCTCTGTATCTTCTACAGTTCGTACTGCACACATAATCGTATCATCACCTGCAATACTTCCTACTATTTCATGACAATCCATGGCATCTAATGCTGCGGCAACTGCCATAGCCATTCCCGACACCGTCTTTATCACTAAAATATTCTGTGCCATATCCATGGATGCAAATCCATCTCGAAAAACACGAATGTACTTCTCACTCATATCTACATGATTTTCATTCAGTGCCACATACTTTTGTCTTCCACCTGTTCCACTAGCCACTTTTGTAAGCTTCAATTCACGAATATCTCTTGATACCGTTGCCTGTGTTACCGCAAATCCTTCCTGCTCTAAGCGGTCTGACAATTCTTCCTGTGTTTCAATATTATACTTCCTTATAATTTCCAAAATCTTAGCATGACGTTTTGATTTCATAATTATCTCTATTCTCCTTTTATTAGCTGGTATATCCTTGCAACTTCTTTCCCAAACGTTCCAAAAAACTTAACTTACTGAGTTTTAATATTCCTGTTCTGGTTCCTGCTTTTTTTACTACAATCTTTTCTCCTACCTCCAAAATTCCTACATGATCGCCATCAAAGCTCACTTCTGCCTTTTCATCATTTTCTACTCGCCTTGGTGCTACTTCTATGGTAATTTCTGCATCTGCACCAAGTACGATACTTTTTGCATTCAAGGTATGAGGGCTAATGGGTGTGATTAGTATCAGCTCTGCTCTGGGATCTACGATAGGACCTCCCGCAGACATATTATAAGCAGTGGAACCCGTAGGGGTTGCAATAATAATACCATCGGCACTATATGTATTCAAATATTCTCCATTTACGGAAATAATAAAATCTGCTACCTGAAGTACCCCGGAACGATGGATTACGATATCATTTAATGCAACCTGCTGTCCGGAATGTCCTGACTTATTCATCAAATATCCGGTTAAAAGCATACGCTCCTCCACAGAATAGCCAGTTCCTTTCATAAGTATTTCTAAACCGCTCATGACATTTTCTGTATCCAGCTCACATAAATACCCTACATGTCCGGTATTGATTCCGATTAAGGGAATATTGTATTCTGCCATATCACGGGCTGCCCGAAGCAATGTTCCATCCCCTCCGACTACTAAGATACACTCCGTTTTATCTGGAAGTTCTGTTACATCACATGCCTGATTTAACTGATAATCACAGCTTCCACCACGTTCTTCGACAATTTTTTTTATTCTCTTTGTTAATACTAATTCTTTATCTTTTTGTGGATTTACAATAATGTAAAAATGCTTCATGCTCTTATGCCAGCGTACTGTGTGCCTTGGCAACCACAGCTTTTACGTCTACCGGCTCCTCCTGACTTTCCATGCCCTTTTGAATGTATACAAGATATTCTATGTTTCCTTCCGGACCTTTGATTGGGGAAAACTCCAGATTTTTAACACCAAATCCGATTTCCTGTGCAAAAGAAATTACTTTTTCAATTACTTCTTCATGCACTTTCGGATCTCTGACAACTCCTTTTTTCCCTACCTTTTCTTTTCCAGCCTCAAACTGCGGCTTAATCAGACATACCATCTCGCCATGTTCGGTTAACAATTCCTTTGCTGCCGGAAGTACTTTGGTAAGGGAAATAAAGGATACATCCACTGAGGCAAAATCTAAAACATCCTCAATATCTTCCGGTGTTACATAACGGATATTGGTTTTTTCCATACATACCACACGTTCATCCTGACGTAACTTCCATGCAAACTGTCCATATCCTACGTCTACGGAATATACTTTTTTTGCTCCGTTTTGAAGCATGCAATCAGTAAATCCTCCGGTAGATGCACCAATATCCATACATATCTTACCATCTAAGGAAATTCCAAAGTTTGCCATGGCCTTTTCTAATTTTAACCCACCACGGCTTACATATTTTAACGTATTTCCTCTTACTTCAATTTCCACTTTTTCATCAAAAGAGGTTCCTGCCTTGTCCTCTCTTTGACCTGCTACAAATACATTTCCTTCCATTATCATGACTTTTGCCTTTTCTCTGGAAGGTGCAAGTCCTCGTTGTACTAATAATACATCTAATCTTTCTTTCATGCTATAACCTTTCTCGTATTTTAGCATATTCCGCTACAATTTTCTTTACCACGGATTCTTTATCAATTCCGGTTTCTTTTTTCAATATATCTACATTCCCCTGTTCCACATATTCATCCGGAATAGCAATGTTAAGAACCTTACTATCTGATTCTTTTATATCTCTTTCATTCATATAGCATACCACATGCTCGCCAAATCCGCCACTGATTACGTTTTCTTCCATCGTAACGATAAGCTGGTGATTTTCCGCTAATTCATCCAATAACTGAGAATCCAACGGTTTTACAAATCTTGCATTGATAAGAGAACATTGGTACCCCATGGCTTTTAACAGCTCTCTTACTTCTACTGCTGTTTTTACCATGCTTCCCACAGCCAAAAGTGCTATCTGACTTTCTCTTTTTATCACTTCGCTTTTTCCAAATGTAACAGGCTCACGAAACTCTTTCAAGCCGTCATAAGCTTCTCCTCTTGGATAACGTATAGCGATTGGATGCTGATATTTTACTGCAAACTTTACCATATCGGAAAGCTCCCATTTATTTTTTGGTGCCATAACTACCATATTGGGAATGGTAGATAAATAAGACAAATCAAAAATCCCCTGATGGGTTTCGCCATCACTACCTACTAAACCGGCGCGATCAATGGCAAATACTACCGGCAAGTCCTGAATACAGACATCGTGTAAAATCTGATCATACGCTCTTTGTAAAAAAGAAGAATAAATAGCCACAATGGGTTTTAGGCCGGCTGCTGCCAGTCCTGCTGCAAATGTTACTGCATGCCCTTCTGCAATTCCCACATCAAAGAAACGTTCCGGGAACATATTGTGAAAACGCTTTAACCCTGTTCCGTCTCCCATAGCTGCTGTAATAGCAACTACTTTTTCATCCCGATCTCCTAATTTACGCATTACTGTAGAAAAAATATCTGTATAGTTTGCCTTTGTTCTTGGATGGATTGGAATTCCTGTTTCTATTTCAAAAGGTGCTGCTCCATGAAATCTTGCAGGATGTCGTTCTGCCGGAAGGTAGCCCTTCCCCTTGCGTGTCAATACATGTACCAATACTGCACCATCCACCTTTACTGCTTCACGGAAAATTCGCAACATTGCTGAAATGTCATGTCCATCTACCGGTCCCAAATAAGTGATTCCCATGTCTTCAAATAACATTCCCGGAATAAACAATTGCTTGATTCCGCTCTTGGTTCTGCGTATCTGCGACACCATACGCTCTCCGTATACCGGAATCTTGCTTAAGGAATTCGTCACACCTGTTTTCAAGTCCTTGTATGCCTCTGCTGTCCGTAAATTCCCCAAATGTCTGGAAAGTCCTCCTACATTTTCTGAAATGGACATATTATTGTCGTTTAATACGATAATAAAATTCGTTTTCATACGAGAAGCATTATTCAAAGCCTCGTATGCCATTCCTCCGGTTAATGCTCCATCACCAATTACCGATATCACATGATAATCCTGTCCAGTAAGCTCTCTTGCTTCCGCATAGCCTAGTCCTGCGGAAATAGAAGTGGAACTGTGTCCGGTGTCAAAACAGTCACATTCACTTTCTTTTCTCTTTGGAAATCCACTCATTCCACCATATTTTCGCAATTCGTCGAACCCTGCCTTGCGTCCCGTCAATAACTTATGGGTATAAGACTGGTGTCCTACATCCCAGATAATCTTATCTTCCGGTAAATGAAATGCAAGATGCAATGCCATGGTAAGCTCTACAACTCCCAGATTTGATGCCAGATGTCCGCCGTTTTCTGATATTTTCTGAATCAGGAAATCACGAATTTCATCTGCAAGAATGGGTAATTCTGCACTTGTTAATTTTTTTATATCATTGGGCTTATTTATCTTTTCCAATACCATGAAGAATTTCCTTCTTTCTTTGTGCATTACTATTTCTTACGATGCACTAATTCCATCATCAGATTTGTTAAAAACTCATTTTTTACTACTAAGGAACTTAATAGCTCTACACTATGCTTGGAGCGTTCTTCCACTTCTTTGGCTGATGCTTCAAGTCCTTTTAACGTAACATAGGTGGTTTTGTGATTTTTTTCGTCACTTCCCACCGGCTTTCCTAACACTTCTGTACTGCTGGTCACATCTAAAATATCGTCCTGAATCTGAAATGCCAGCCCTAACTCCCTTGCTGCCTGTTCTACAATTTTCTGTTCGTTTTTGGTCGCTCCTGCAAGTATCGCACCAATCATCATGGAACTTTCCAATAATGCTGCTGTCTTTAACTTATCTATAAACTGTAACACTTCTTCGGTTACTTCTTTTCCTTCTGATTCCACATCCACACATTGACCGCCTAACATGCCGTGAATGCCTGCCTTGGATGCCAATACCTGTAATGCTCTTCCTATATTGCTATTTTCCGGCTCGATTTCAAATGCCTTGGTCGCTGTTTCAAATGCATAATTTAACAGTCCATCTCCTGCAAGGATTCCCATTGCTTCGCCGTACTTAGCGTGTGTTGTTTTCTTTCCTCTTCGAAATTCGTCATTATCCATTGCCGGAAGATCATCGTGCACCAAGGAATATGTATGAATCATTTCCATTGCTGCCATAAAAGGCTCTATTACCTTAGAACGACCACCGAACATCCGATAAGTCTCCAGCATAAGGATAGGTCGAAGTCTCTTTCCGCCTGCTAAAACACTATAATTCATAGCTTCTATGACTGTTTTCTGATACCCTTCTTCTATGGGAAGATATTGTTTTATAATCTGCTCTGCCGCTTGGGTGCGAGCTGCGATTTCTGTCTTCATATCCATAGTATTTTCTCCTATTCCGCATCTAATGGTTCCAGTTCTCCCTGACCATTCAATAAAAGCATTTGCTTTTCTACATAATCTATCTTACTATTGCATTGTTTTAATTTTTGTATTCCCTGTTCATATAATCGGAAGGAATCCTCTAGGGATACTTCTCTTTGTTGCATTTTCTCTATAATCTCCTCTAACTCTTTGAAGACTTCTTCTAATGTCTGTTCTTGTTCTCCCATGAGAAAACCTCCGTTTCTGTTACTGTTGCATTTACTTTTCCATTTAGCATATGAACGATAATCTTATCATCCTTTTTTACTTTGGTTACATCGGACAATGCCTTTCCGGTCTCATCCGATACATAGGAATATCCCTGACTGAGTTTTTTTACCGGTGACATTCCTTCCAGTTGCCCTGCGTACAATTCCATCTGATGTTTCTTTTCCCGAAGTTTTTGTTGCATATACAAGTGAAGTTTTTCCTCTAAGTCTATGGCATACTGACGCTTATCATTCAAACGATTCTGGGGAGTCAACAACTTCAGCTGTCGCTCATACATCTTTAAACGTTCTTCTGTCTGCTCTAACTTATCACTCATTCCACGATTTAATTCCATTTTAACAGACAACAACTGTTGTGCTAATTCCTGCCAATCATAGACTGCTAACTCTGCTGCCGCAGATGGAGTAGGTGCTCGCAAATCTGCCACAAAGTCTGCAATAGTCGTATCGGTTTCATGACCCACTGCTGAAATAATGGGAATACTACACTCAAAAATAGCCCGTGCTACCGCTTCTTCGTTAAATGCCCACAAATCCTCGATAGAACCTCCGCCTCGTCCGACAATGATTACATCTACCTTAAGCTGTTCTAATGCATGGATTCCATTTACAATACTTGCTACGGCACCCTCTCCCTGCACCAGGGCAGGATACAAAACTGTCTGCACATAGGGATTACGTCTTTTTGAAATATTTTGAATATCACGAATTGCCGCCCCGGTAGGTGCTGTCACGATTCCTAATGTTTTAATATATTTTGGAATGGGCTGTTTATATTCCTCTGCAAACATACCCATTTCTTCTAATTCTTTTTTTAATGCTTCAAACTTCTGATATAGCACTCCTGCCCCATCCAAAATAATTTCTTTGGCATAAAGCTGGTACTTTCCATCTCGCTCGTATACAGAAATAGAGCCTAATACAATTACATTGTCTCCATTTTTCATAGGAAATGTAAGTCCCTTACGATTTCCTGCAAACATAACCGCTGTGAGTGCTCCGCTTTCATCTTTCAGAGTAAAATAAATATGACCAGAAGTGTGATACTTGCAGTTTGATACTTCACCCTTTACATAAATGCGGTTCATCATAAAGTCCTGGGTAAACATATTTTTAATGTAGGAGTTTACCTGTCCTACGGTATATACGTTCTTTATCATACTAATTTTGCAAGAATTCCATTTACAAAGGATGCAGAATCATCTGTTCCGTATGCCTTTGCCAGTTCTACGGCTTCGTTGATTGCTACTCCTGTTGGAATGTCCTCTTCATATTTTAATTCGTAGGTTGCAAGGCGAATCAATGTTAAATCTACCTTTCCCATACGACTTGTTTTCCATCCTTCTGCTACTTCGTTAATCATGGCATCTATCTCCGGTAAATGTGCCATAATATCCTCGTATTTTTTCTGAATATAATCCGTATCTTTCTCTTTTCGCTGATCTAACTCTTCAAAAAATAAAGATAACTGTTCTGACATCTCTTCCTTTTCGTAAAATTCTGCACGGAATAACAGTTTGAATATCTGTTCTCTAATCTCTCTTCGACTCATTCTTTTTCCTTTCAAAAAGGGGTGCCTCATAAAATAAGACACCCTTGTTTTGTTTTTTATATCTCACAGTCCCTATTCTAGTATACCTATTACTGTGAAACTTCTCTTCGTTGTCTTGTTTTCAAGGTTCTCTTACTTGCTCTTTTCCATTTCCACACCAGCAATTCTTACATTTACATCAGATACTTCTAATCCGGTCATGTTCTCAATCGCACTCTTTACTCTTTCCTGTACCTTAGCAGATACTTCCGGAATAACAAATCCGAACTTAATATGAAGTGCAACATCTACACTTACAACATTGTTCTGTACGTCTACTTTGATTCCCTTAGAAAGATTCTTCATTCCAAGCTTACTTACTAACTCGTTGGTGATATTGCCTGCCATGGAGCTTACTCCGTCCACTTCGGTAGCTGCAAGTCCTGCAATAATTGCAACTACTTCGTCTGCAATACGCACCTCTCCTAAATTATCGTCTTTTATCATATATGCTTTTCTGTCTTCAGCCATTTTTACGCCTCCTAAACTTATTCATTGTTATATTATAACAGAATCTTGTATTTTTGCAAAGATTTTCTGGAATGTTTCCCCTATTTCTGCGGCACTGTAATATACTCATACGGCGTTGTCTGGTACACATAGTAGTTCAGCCAGTTTGTAAACAATGCATTGGCATGTGCTCGCCACATCAGGTTTGGCTTAATGGTACAATCATCATTTTCATAATAATTTTCCGGCACCTGAATATCCAGACCCTTTTCCTTGTCGCGTATGTATTCTGAGTGCAAGGTCATTCTGTCATATTCCGGATGTCCCATTACGAAAATTTTCTTTCCGGTTTCATCCATTACCAGGAATACTCCGGCTTTTTTGGATTCTGCTAAAATTGTAAGTTCCGGTACTTTTTCAATATCTTCTTTACGCACTTCTGTATGACGTGAATGTGGTGCTAAGAAACAATCATCAAATCCTCGTACCAATGGAATCTTGCGATTACTTACACGGTGTTCAAACAAACCGAACATCTTATGGTCCAATAAATGCTTTGGTATTCCATAGTAATAATAAAGACCTGCCTGAGCTCCCCAACACAAATGCAAGGTAGAGGTTACATTTGTTTTTGTCCATTCGCATACTTCTTCAAACTCTTTCCAGTAATCTACCTCTTCGTATTCCATTTTTTCGACCGGTGCTCCGGTGATAATAAATCCATCAAACTTTCTGTCTTTAATTTCTTCAAATGTGCTGTAAAACTCATTTAAATGGCTTAGTGACGTATTTTTTGATTCATGGCTTGATACTGTAACAAAGGTAACGTCTACCTGTAATGGTGTATTAGATAATGCGCGCAGCAACTGTAATTCTGTGTCTTCTTTCAAAGGCATCAAATTCAGTATTCCCACTTCAATTGGACGTATATCCTGATGCATCGCCCGCTTTTCGTCCATTGTAAATACATTTTCCCATTCTAGTTTTTCTCTTGCGGGCAATCCGCTTTGAACCTTAATTGGCATATTCTCTCCTGCTTTCTATCTTATGATTTCTTCTATTACTATCTATTAATTTTTATTTACTTCTGACAGCATTTCCATAAATTGTGCTTCATCAATAATGTTTGTTCCAAGCTCCTGTGCTTTGGTCAATTTGCTTCCCGCACTTTCGCCTGCAAGCAGATATGTTGTTTTCTTTGAAACAGAACCGGACACTTTTCCGCCTTGTTTTTCAATCAACGCGGCAGCTTCTTTTCTATCCATACTTGGCAAAGTTCCTGTTATTACAAAGGTCATTCCTTCAAACAGGGTTCCACCTGCTGTCTCTGCGGTCTGCATATTCACGCCATAGCTACGCAAACGCTTCATCAGTTCTTCGTTCTTTTCATTTTGGAAAAATTTCTGAATACAACGTGCGCTCACTTCGCCAATATCATTGACACTTTGAAGTTCTTCTATAGTTGCATGTTCCAGTGTTTCCATATTTTTAAACACCTTTAGTATTCCCTTTGCAGCAGCTTTTCCTACATTTGGAATTCCAAGCCCTGTCAACAACTGATATGCATCGTTTTCTTTTGATTTTTCAATAGCTGCAAGCAATTTATCCGTATTCTTCTCTTTTCCGATAATTCCCTGTTCAATCAATTCTTCCCGATGTTCTTTCAGGGTATAAATATCCGCTACATCTTTAATATACCCCAATCGTACCAGTTCTTCAATATAAACTGTACCAAATCCTTTAATATCCATGGCATCTCTGCCAACAAAATTGATAATATGGCGTTCTAACTGTGCCGGACAGTTTGGTGAGGTACATTTAATATCTGCTGTGTCCTTTTCTCTCTGTGTCTTTGCGCCACAAACCGGACAGACTTCTGGAATTTTAAAAGGAACTGCTTCTGCCGGTCTTTTTTCTTTTATTACTTTTCGCACCTTTGGAATAATTTCTCCTGACTTATATACCTGTATGGTATCCCCAATTCGAATATCCAAGTCATCTATAAAATCCTGATTATGCAATGTTGCACGAGATACACTGGTTCCACACAAACGCACCGGTTCAAAAATAGCGGTTGGCGTAATACGTCCTGTTCTTCCCACTGACAATTCAATATCTAAAAGCTTTGTTTCTTTTTCTTCTGGTGGGTATTTATATGCTACTGCCCAACGTGGTACTTTTGAAGTGTTTCCCAGTTTTTCCCTATCTGCCAGTGAGTTAATCTTTACAACAGCACCGTCAATATCGTAAGCAAGATTTCCCCGGTTCTCTCCTATGGCGCAGATTGCATCCCACACTTCGTCCTTGGTATGACATACTTTATAATCATCAATTACATGAATTCCATTCTTTTTCAAATATTCATATCCTTCTGTATGAGTTTGAAATTCCATACCACGCACCTGTTGAATATTAAAAATAAACATCGAAAGTCCACGCTCTTTTGTAACTCTGCTATCTAACTGACGAAGTGTTCCGGCTGCGCAGTTTCTTGGATTAGCAAATGTCTTTTTTCCATTTAATTCCTGTATTTCGTTTACTCGGTCAAAGTCCGCATTTTTCATGTAAACTTCCCCTCGGATTTCTAAATATTCCGTTGGAAATTTCAATTTCTTTTTTACATCCGGAATTACCTTGGCATTTTCTGTTACATCTTCTCCAAAAGTCACACCGTCACCACGGGTAAGTGCCAGCTTTAGTTCCCCTTCTTCATAACGAAGTGCCATTGATAAACCGTCTATTTTATATTCTACTACGAATTCAGGATGGTCTAACTGTTCCTGCATCTGTTCTACGAACTCATCAACTTCTTCTCTGGAAAAAACATCCTGAAGACTTAACATGGGAACATTGTGTGCCACCAACACGCCGGCTTCACGTTTTGCTGTTCCTCCTACTTTCTGTGTTGGTGAATCTTTTGTCACCAATTCCGGAAATTCTTTTTCTAACTTTTTCAATTCCTGCATCATCATATCATATTCATAATCTGTGATTTCAGGACTATCCATATTGTAATAACGATTACTGTGATATTCTATCTGCTTTCTTAGTTCTTCGATTCTTGCTTTTGCCTGTTTCTTATCCATCCTGCTTTCCTTTCTCCCTACTGCCACGTCGGAATTACTGTTTCATTTGATGAATCTTTAATTAATTCCCGTAACTCTTTCCATTCTTCCGGTGAAATTCTTCGGCTGGCACCTTCTTTTAAATCGCCTAACTGAATATTCATAATTCGTGTTCTTTTTAAATCTACTACACGATAGTGAAATTTTTCACACATTCGTCGTATCTGTCGATTCATTCCCTGTGTTAATACAATTCGAAAGGTACGTTTTCCCAGCTGTTCTACTTTGCATTTTCTTGTTGTGGCATCTAATTCTTCCAAGTATACTCCGGCTGACATTTTTTTCAAAAAATCTTTGGTAATATCACGATTCACTCGCACGATATATTCCTTTTCATGGCGATTCCCGCTTCGCATCATTTTATTCACCAATTCCCCTTGATTCGTCATCAAAATGAGTCCTCGTGACTCCTTATCCAAGCGTCCAATGGGATATATTCTCTTGGGATAATTTACAAAATCCACAATGTTATTTCGTTCTCTCTTTTCTGCTGTACATACAATTCCCCGTGGCTTATTTACCGCCAACAGAATTACTTCTTCTTCCTTGGAAACTTTCTTTTTTCCAAAATACACCTCATCTCCCGGCGATACTTTATCCCCCATAACCGCCTTTCTTCCATTAATTGTCACATGACCTGCCTCAATCTGGCGGTCTGCCTCACGTCTGGAACACACGCCTGCTTCACTTAAATACTTATTAATCCTCACTGGTTCTGTCATTCTCTTCACCTACAAAATCCCTTTAATCGTTCTATATTTTCTTCTTCAAAGTCCATTAACTCTTCTGCTATCTCATTTGCAAAACTTCCTGCATTTTTATTATTATGCCTTACTTTCATTAAATCTGCAATACCTCTTGTATTTCCCTGTATCATCATATCTGCTACATGGGGTGTACTGATATTCCATAGTGTATTCATTTGAATTCCGCCCCAAAGCATTGCTTCTTCCCATGGGGATTTTTTTGCTGTAATTCCATACTCCCACAATCCTGCTTCTGCCTTTCGTTCAAATTCCTGAAAACGCTTTTTCTGACTGGTTAACTCATACGCAAATTCCTGATTATACACTTTTTGCATCAAAGTATCGATAGCTTTGATTGCCATTTCCGCATTTTTCTTTGTTTCTTTTAATACACAAATTTCTTCATACTTTTTCATGGGTTTCCTCCTAATCATTTCTTATTTGATTAGGGTAAAACATTTTTCGTTTTTTATGCGGATTTCTAAATACTTCTATATCTTCTTCTATCACACACCTGTGATATAGAAAAGAGAACTGCTCTTAAAAAGCAATTCTCCTTTCTGTTATTTTATCTTCATTTCTTATTCATTTTCTAGTTTTTCAACAAAAGCTCCGTCTTAATATATCCGGTCTTGCCTTTCCATTCAACCTTTGTCCAGCCTTCCTGATAACTCAAGACTACCTTTAAAGAATCTCCGATTGCTGTAGTTCCTACTTTATCAGAAGTCTCGCTCATAGATACTCGAATATTATACGCATCGTTCGCTGTTAAGGTCGTTCCTTCCGGAAGATAATTCAAACCGTTGTTTGTGTCCTGCTGTTGTTGTGCTGCTTGATCCGCTGCTGCCTGCTGTGCCGCTGCATCTGCTGCCGCCTGTTGTGCTGCTTGGTCTGCTGCTGCCTGTTCCGCTGCCGCTTGCTGCGCCGCTGCCTCCGCTGCTGCTTGCTGTGCTGCTGCGTCTGCTGCCGCCTGTTGTGCTGCTGCATCTGCTGCCGCCTGTTCTGCCGCTGCCTGTTCTGCTGCCGCCTGCTGTGCTACATAATTAGATGCCCAATTTTTAATTCCGTCTGTTACACTGTTTACTGCATTTTGAAGATTTGCATCTGCGGTAACAGTCTGAGTATAACGATTCTGGAAATCAGCCTGTAATGCCTTGACATCAGCACTTTCTTTAAATTTTTCAATCAAAGCCTCCACATCCGGATCTATGTCTGTTTCTTGCATTTGGCTATTGAAAGAACTATATAAATTATCTATATAGAGCTTACCATCCTTATTGGTTCTAACATAAAAAGATTCCATTCCCGGAACAGTTCCGTCTACTCCATTAAACTTCATATCATATGTTGCTGATACCAGGTAAGAATTCTTCTCTAATCCCTGCTTTGTATAACAATCAATGTTGGAATAACTTTCTACATAACCGCTCATCAATTGAATATAACTTTTCTCCATATCAGATAACGGAGTTGCTATCTGCGCAAGCCCATCTACATCTCCACTTGCATATAAACCATAATACTGCTCAATCAAACTGTTTAATTCTTTGTTTTCATTTACAGCATATTCATCCTGTGCATCTGCCACCTGTTCCTGCTTGGTACCTTCCTTTTTGCTATCTGACTTTCCATTATTAGCCGCTGTTACAGCTAATACAACTACCAAAATAACTGTTAGTACTCCTGCTGAAACATATCGTGCATTATCCTTACAAAATGTAACAATTGTATCTATATTGATTTTCTTATTTTCATTATTATTCAAAGAGTTCTTCATATGTCCTCCTATGATATTAATCTATAAAAAGTGAATTTAAATTTACAGTTACAATGCACCCAGAGGGAATCGAACCCCCAGCCCCAGAACCGGAATCTGGTATTTTATCCGTTAAACTATGGGTGCTTCCACGGTATAAAATCTACAACTTCGTAAGTATATCATATTTTTTTTGAAAAATCAAAAGAAAATTTGGGGGTTGCCAGATTCTGTTTTAACTCTTTTGCCATATCTAAAGATTCTCTTCCATCTGTTGGAATTACTATTTCACCAGCTTTTTTATAAAAGGGTTCTCTTTTTTCCATCAACTGTTGGATATATGGCACATTCATATGTCCATTTAAAATCGGCCGTTCTTTTCCGTTTTTCACTCGCTCTAAAATAGTTTCTGGTGTTGCAGTAAGCAAAACAACCACACCTGTTTCGTGCATTAGTTTTATATTTTCCTCTCTCAGTGCCATTCCACCGCCACAGGATACAATACAATGCTCTCTTTCACGCATCCCCTCTAAAAATTCTGTCTCTTTTTTGCGAAAATATTCCTCTCCATAGGCTTCAAAAATTTCAGGAATACGCATCTTTTCTCTTTTTACAATCTCCTGATCTGTATCTATCTCTTCATATCCGGTAATTGCTGCCATATGCTTTGAAATGGTACTCTTACCGGTTCCCATAAATCCAATAAAATAAATATTATTTTTCATGCTATTTTTCCATACTTTCTGAAATTTTATTTAACATCATTACTGCATCATCTAATGGAAGCTGTCCCGGCGCGGATGCTTTTCCCACAGTTGCAAATGTTACGCAAGAGCCGGAAAACTGCCCGGTAAGTCTGGAAATCATCCCTGTTTTTCCCATAGACATGGTAATTACAGGATAATCCTTTAACTGTTCCTTCACTTCTACTGTTGCTTCTAATAACCGCAATACATCTTTTCTGTTTTGAGGCATCACTGCTAACTTTCCGATGTCTGCACCTATTTTTTTCATATATAATAATTTCTCTGTCATTATTTCTGTTTCTGGTGTCTTTGTAAAATCATGATCCGATGCAACGGTTATAACACCTTGTTGTTTTATATTTTTTATCACTTCTTGCGGGTGCTCCAGTTCATATACTTCTACATCCAGCATATCTGTCTTTCCATGCTGTGCAAGATGTTGTAACATCTTCACATAATTTTTTCTGGATATTTCTTTTTCTCCGCCCTGTGCTTTGCTACGGAATGTGCACAGCAAAATCTTATCTTTAAAAATTTCTGCTAATTTATTACTTACATTACTCAATGTTTCTGTTTTTTTGCATTCTTCGTACCAATCCATACGCCATTCAATCATATCTTCCGGTTGATTTGCTAACTCTGTTGCCTTTTTTATAATCGCCTCTTCCGTTTTCTCCACAATTGGTACGCACACCAAAGGTCTTCCTATTCCGATATTCTTGCCTTTTATATTCACAGTTATTTTCTCCTAACCTATATTTGCACATCATTACTTTACCATAGTATAACTTACAAAAATAAAACCCGCAAGTCATTGACATATTTTTTATTATCTATTAAGATAGTGTCTAGGACTTTTACACATTAAACCAATAAATTAAAGCAGGTGAATATATGAATTATGAAATTACTGGGAAAACCAAACTTACCGGTCTTCTTGGAAGTCCCGTTGCCCACAGCATCTCACCCCAGATGCACAATGAGGCATTTCGTCAGCTTGGACTTGATTATGTGTACCTTGCCTTTGATGTAACTCCAGAACATCTGGAATCTGCAATTCTCGGACTTAAGGCAATTGGAATTTATGGATTTAACTTAACCATGCCTTTAAAAGTACATATTATCCCCTTGCTGGATGAACTTACTCCTGCGGCAAGACTTGCAAATGCTGTAAATACTGTTATTATTAAGGATGGCGTTCTCATAGGACATAATACCGATGGCATTGGCTATATGCATTCTGTTATTGATGCCGGTCATGATATCATTGGGAAAAAGATGACTTTGCTTGGGGCTGGTGGTGCTGCCACTGCAATCTGTGTACAGGCTGCCTTGGATGGTGTTTCTGCCATTGATATGTTCAAACGAAAAAATGCCTCTTGGGATGATACCTTGACATTTTGCCGGAAAATAACCGCAGAAACAGGTTGTCCAATTCGCCTTCGGGATATTTCCGACCAGAACGCACTTGCAGAAAGTATTTCTGACAGCGCAATTCTTACCAATGCAACCAGCGTTGGTATGGCACCTGATACAGAAAAATCTCCAATAAGCGATGTTTCTATGCTTCGTAAAGATTTAATTGTATCAGATATTATATATAATCCTAAGGAAACCTTACTGTTAAAGCAGGCAAAGGAAGCAGGTTGCCCACATTTTAACGGCTTATACATGCTGTTATATCAAGGTGCTGCTGCTTTTACCTTTTGGACCGGACAAGAAATGCCAATTCAACTAATTAAAGAAAAATATTTCAAACACTAAAGGAGAATAATTATGAGTTTTACATTTTTAAAACAGCTTCCTTCCCCGGGAGCAATCAAAGAACAATTTCCACTCTCTGCAAAAGCAGTGGAAACCAAAAAAGAAAGAGATAAAATGATTCGTGATATTATCACCGGAGATTCTGATAAGTTTCTTGTTATCATTGGACCTTGTTCTGCGGATAACGAAGATGCCGTTTGTGACTATATCAATCGTTTAAGTCGTGTACAGGAAAAGGTTGCAGACCGTTTGGTAATTGTACCTCGTATCTATACCAACAAGCCTCGTACTACCGGAGAAGGTTACAAGGGAATTGCACATCAGCCTGACCCTGAAAAGAAACCAGATATGGTCGGCGGATTAATCGCAATGCGTAAAATGCACATTCGTGCTTTAGAAGAAAGCGGACTTTCTTCTGCTGATGAAATGTTATATCCAGAAAACTTCAGCTACATGGAAGACTTACTCTCCTATGTTGCAATCGGAGCTCGTTCTGTAGAAGACCAGCACCACCGTCTTACTGTGAGTGGTTTTGATGTTCCAGCAGGAATGAAAAACCCAACCAGCGGTGACTTCTCTGTTATGTTGAACTCTGTGTATGCTGCACAGCATCCACACCACTTTGTATATCGCGGATATGAAGTACGCACCAGCGGAAATCCATTAACTCACGTTGTTTTACGCGGTTCCGTAAATAAACGTGGTGTTTCTCTTCCAAACTATCACTATGAAGATTTGGAATGCTTAATCCGTATGTATGACAAAATGGATTTGGTACATCCTGCTGCTATTATTGATTCTAACCATGCAAACTCCAATAAGCAGTATGAACAGCAGATTCGTATTGTAAAAGAAGTAATGCACAATCGTCAGATTGCACCAGATATCAAAAAAATGGTTAAAGGTGTTATGATTGAAAGTTACATTGAACCAGGCAGCCAGAAAGTTGGCGACCATATCTATGGAAAATCCATCACAGACCCATGCCTTGGCTGGAAAGAATCTGAAGAATTGATTTATCATATTGCTGAAACAGCATAAAGATTATATGATTATACATGTAAAAGGAGATGTCACGAAATGGCATCTCCTTTTATTGTATCTTTATGTTGATGTTTTCTATATCTTGTTTGTTTATCCTACCTTATACTCTTGGATGTGCCTTTGCATATACTTCTCTGATTCTACTTTGATTCATATTTGCATAAATCTGTGTAGTAGAAATATCGGAATGTCCCAGCATTTCCTGTACAGAATGTAAATCTGCTCCGTTGCTAACCAAATGCATTGCAAAAGAATGTCGCAACGTATGCGGTGTTAATTCCGTAGTAATCCCGGCCTTTTTTCCATAAGACTTCACCAACTTCCAAAATCCCTGTCGGCTCATAACATGTCCGGAACAATTTGTAAATAAGTAATTACTGGATTCTTGTGTTACCAACTCCGGTCTTCCTTCATTAAGATATACCTGAAGCTTTTCCTTCGCCACATTTCCAAAAGGCACAATGCGTTCCTTATTGCCATCTCTGCATGTGATGTACTCCATTTTCAGATTCACATCTTCTAAGCGCAATGATATTAATTCCGAAACTCTTATCCCGGTAGCATATAGTAATTCTAACATGGCACCATCTCGTAATTCTTTGGGGGATGTTCCGTTTGTTTCATTTAACAGTCTTGCTGTTTCTTCCTGACTTAAAATAGATGGCATCTTCTTCTCTACCTTGGGAGCCTTTAAATCTTCCGCAATATCCTGCTTCACATAGCCTTCTTTTTGTATAAAGTGCCAGAATGCCTTTAATGAAGCTATTCCTCTAGAAATGGTTGCAGGCTTCAACCCCTGTTTTTCCAAATGCAAAATATAAGAATTCAATCCTGTTACCGTAACCTGATTCACATCTGTCATTCCAACTTCCAAACAATACTTATTAAATTTTCTTAAGTCTCTTTCATAAGAAAGTACCGTATTTTCGGAAGTCTTCTTCACTTCTCTCAAATATACAATAAATTCTTGAATCTTATCTTCCATATACTCGATTACTCCATCTGTCATTTTGTTATCTTAAAATTTTACATAAATGTAAACTCTTTTTTTTCGATACAATCTATATTATAATGACAATTTTTTGGAAAATCAAATAGTATTTTTCCTATATTTTCCAGCTTTTTCGTCTCTATACAACATATCGTTTCTATTCGTTTTTCACCTTCTATATCTTGTAAATTTTGTCAAAAAAATTTTACTATTTTTTTAAGAAATATGGGATTTAGATAACTTTCCAGAAAAATTCCTGTAACAAATAGCAACATTAATGCGATTCCTATTATCAATGCCATTCCATATGTTCGTATCTGTTCTTTACACAAACTGTTCATTGAAGCTGCTTGATGCATTCCTTTTCCCATAAAAAATGCCAATCCACAATATCCCATATACACCAAAATGTAGATAATATACTGCGGGAACATCCCACTAACAACTAATAAGATTCCTCTGCCGCCATACTTCGCCATAGCTGCCGCAAGCATAAATCCTACCGAAAAACCAACCCACCCTAAATTCAGTACTCCGATTACTGCTCCAAAGGAACTAAAAGACAAAAGCAAAAGTATAATTATCATGGGCATTCGTTCTTCTAAAATATAGCAAAACAAGTTCTCTTTATTAATTCCTGCATATTTATATTTTTCAATAAAATAATCGTTTAAAACTCCTGCTCCTGCCATTTGTTCTCTTCCTATGACATTTGCCACTACTACCCCCACCAGAAATGCAAGTAACATTACTATTTTTATGGTTCTTTTCCAGTCCCACTTCTTTTTACCCAAACGTAACAATTCCCTCATTTGTTCCATTTCCGTTTTTTTCTATTCTATGCATTCTTTCTTTTATAAATGATATTTATTCTTATATGCCATAATTGCAGCCACTGTTTTTCCATCTTGGATTTCCCCTTTATAGATTTTTTCGCATAAATCTTCTAACGTATGTGCCTCTAATTCTATTTCCTCTCCTTCATCTAATTTCTGTTTAGAAGGGATTAAGTTTCTTGCCACATATACATCTACTAATTCATTACAAAATGCTACCGTTGTTTTAAGAGATATTAAAAATTCCAGATTATCACATCGATATCCTGTTTCTTCTTCTAATTCTCTTGCTGCACACTCTGAAGTCGGTTCCGTTACAGAATCTCGTGCTCCTGCCGGAATTTCCAAGGTAAAACGGTTCAAAGCGTTGCGATATTGACGTACTAACAACAATCTTCCATCTTCTAAAACTGCAACTACCGCTGCTGCTCCCTTGCGATGTTCTACATAATCCCAATGTTCTATTTTTCCATCGGGTAATTGTATCGAATCATCATAAATATCTAAAATGGAACCCCGATATACCAATTCTCTTTTCACTCTTTTAATCATTTTGTTTTCTCCTTATAACCCTTTATGCTTTCATACAATGTGGTATTTCCTTTTTTATGCAATAGGATGCAATTTCCTATTGCATAAAGAAAAACCGCCATATACTTACATATATAACGGTTTTCTTTACGTTTCATATTACTTAATACTATTTTGCATATTCTGTAACACGAGATTCACGGATTACATTTACCTTAATTTGTCCAGGATATTCTAATTCGCTTTCAATCTGCTTTGAGATATCTCGTGCTAACAATACCATATCTGCATCGTTAATTTGTTCCGGAACTACCATGATCCGAATCTCTCTACCTGCCTGAATTGCAAAGGATTTGTCAACACCTTTAAATCCATTAGCAATATCTTCTAACTGCTTCAATCTGTTTGAATATGTCTCCAGTGTTTCTCTTCTTGCCCCCGGTCTTGCTGCTGAAATTGCATCAGCTGCCTGTACCAAACATGCAATTAAAGATTCCGGCTCCACATCCCCATGATGTGCTTCTACTGCATTAATTATAATTGGACTCTCTTTGTATTTTCTACATAAATCCACACCGATTTGAATATGAGAACCTTCTACTTCATGGTCTACAGATTTTCCAATGTCATGTAATAAACCAGCTCGTTTTGCTAATCTTACATCAAGACCAATCTCAGCTGCTAAAAGTCCAGATAACTGTGCTACTTCAATAGAATGTTTCAATGCATTCTGTCCATAGCTCGTCCTAAACTTCATCTTTCCAAGTAAACGAACAAGTTCTGGATGTATGCCATGTACACCAACTTCTAACGTTGCCGCCTCTCCTTCTTCTCGCATCATAGTCTCAACTTCTTTTTGAGCCTTTTCAACCATTTCTTCAATTCTTGCCGGATGAATACGTCCATCCACAATCAATTTTTCCAAAGCAATTCGTGCTACTTCTCTTCTCACAGGGTCAAATCCCGAAAGAATTACTGCTTCCGGTGTATCATCAATAATCAAATCTACACCTGTTAAAGTTTCAAGGGTACGAATATTTCTTCCCTCTCTACCAATAATTCTTCCCTTCATTTCATCATTCGGAAGTTGTACTACGGAAATTGTCGTCTCTGATACATGATCAGCTGCGCATTTTTGAATAGCATTTACAACGTATTCTTTTGCTTTCTTTCCGGCCTCTTCCTTTGCTTTGTTTTCCATTTCCTTAATCAATTTTGCAGTATCAAGCTTCACATCATCTTCAATTGTTTTTAAAAGATAATCCTTTGCCTGTTCAGAGGTTAATCCAGAGATTCTCTCCAGTTCCTGTACTCGTTTTTCGTGTAGTCTTGCAATTTCTGCTTTTTGCTTGCTAATTTCTTCTTCCTTAGCTGCAAAACCTGCCTCGCGCTTCTCAATTGCTTCCAGCTTCTTATCCACGTTTTCTTCCTTTTGGATAATTCTTCTCTCATTTCGCTGAATCTCATTTCTACGCTCTTTGATTTCTTTATCCAATTCGTTTTTATTTCGAATGGACTCTTCTTTAATCTCCAGCATAGCTTCACGCTTTTTCGTCTCAGCACTTTTAACAGCCTCATCTATTATCTCTCTTGCCTTTTCCTCAGCACTTCCAATTTTGGATTCTACCACACGCTTGCGATAGCTGAGTGTTACAAGGTAAGTAATAGGTATTGCAATAACCAATGTGACTACTACGGCGATAATGATTCCTTGCACAGGAGCACCTCCTTATGAAATTTTCATTGTACATATAGTAAAACATATTCGTTTTCATATGTCATATACAATAAATTGCACATTTCTATACAATCTACCTACATGTATAACAACATATTGATTTTATACTTTTTTCAATGCTATGTCAAGTAGCACACTTCGGAATTATTCATCATTCCAGGACATGTAAAATATCCTCTGAACAAAACCCTTTTCGCATTAAAAATTGATACATTTTTTGCTTTTCTTTTATGTCACTTTCCCCTATTTTATACTTCCTTTTTTCTATCCACTTCAGAATCAATTCTTGTTCGGATTCCGGCTCATATTCTGCTTCTATTGCCTGTTCGATAATTTCCCGGTCAACACCCTTTTGCATTAAATCCATCTTAATTTGGCGTTTACTTTTCCGTTCCTTTTGATATCTGACATAGGTCTGCGCATAACGATTATCATCGATATAATGATATTTTTTTACATACGCAATTGCATCATCAATTAAATCTTCTCCATAAAAGCCTTGTCGCAGCTTATTTCTAAGCTGCGACTCTGTACGGTCCATTTTTTCTAACAAAAACATAGCACGTTTTCTGGCTCTTTTTATTAAGATATCCGTTCGTATTTCTTCATAGACTTCACTTGCAATTTCTTCTCCTTCTTGCAATGCAAATCTACGAATTTCTCCTTTATACAATACAAAAGAAACTCCTTCTTCTGTATGTATCATCATGCGCTTTTTATCTACTTCGGAAATCTGTGTAATCAGCATTTTTTATTCCTCTTTTGCACCTTCTGTTTTTCCTGTTTCCTGCTCTGCTTCTTCCTTCTTCTCTTCCGGCTTAAAATGCTCTCTTACTTTTGCTTCAATTTCTTCACAAATCAGTTCGTGTTCTTTCAAATACTGCTTTGCATTTTCACGTCCCTGACCGATTTTTTCTCCATTATATGCATACCATGCACCGGATTTATTTACCACACCAATTTCTGCTGCATTATCCAAAATATCTCCTTCACGGGAAATACCCTGTCCAAACATAATATCAAACTCTGCTTCCTTAAATGGTGGTGCTACTTTATTCTTAACTACCTTTACTCTAACTCGGTTTCCGATAAATTCTCCACCTTGCTTCAATGTCTCTATTCTTCTGACATCCATACGAATAGAAGAATAGAACTTCAGTGCTCGACCACCGGTAGTTGTCTCCGGATTTCCGAACATAACGCCTACCTTTTCACGAAGCTGATTGATAAAAATAACAATACAATTAGACTTACTGATTACAGCTGTTAATTTACGCAATGCCTGTGACATCAAACGTGCCTGAAGTCCTACATGAGAATCTCCCATATCACCGTCAATTTCTGCCTTTGGAACTAATGCTGCTACGGAGTCCACGATAATAATATCTACTGCTCCTGAACGCACCATTGTCTCTGTTATCTCCAATGCCTGCTCACCGTTGTCCGGCTGTGAAATATATAAATTGTCGATATCTACTCCGATATTCTTCGCATAAACCGGATCTAATGCATGCTCTGCATCAATAAATCCTGCGATTCCTCCCTGCTTTTGTACTGCTGCAACCATATGTAATGCAACTGTTGTCTTACCACTGGACTCCGGACCATATACCTCGATAATACGTCCTCTCGGTACTCCGCCTACTCCTAATGCAAGATCCAGACTCAGGCATCCTGTAGGTACTGTCTCAACATTCATTGTTGCTGCTGAATCTCCTAATTTCATAATAGAACCTTTTCCATAGTCCTTTTCAATTTTTGCAATTGCCGCATCTAATGCACTTAATCTATCATCCTTAGCCATGTTTATTCTCCTTCTTTGGCGAACTTATGTTCGTCTTATGTTTATTATATTAGTATACTTTTTTTTGCTTGTCAACTGATTTTTGACGAAATGTCATAGAACTATGCGACTTTTCCATTATTTTCACTCTTAAGAAGTCCTTCACACACAAAAAGGACAGTTGTCTTTCACAACTGTCCTCATTATAAATTGTTCTAAAACTTACGTCAAGCCATTAATTTTTTAATCTCATCTAACGTTTGGAACCCTATTGCTCGTCCTGCTTCTTTTCCGTCTTTAAACACAATTAAAGTGGGAATACTCATAACACGAAACTGCTGTGCCAGTGCTCCTTCTTCGTCTACATTTACCTTACCTACTTTTATATCTTTTAATTCTTCTGCTGCCTGTTCTACTACTGGTCCCTGCATCTGGCATGGTCCACACCAGGTTGCCCAAAAATCTATTAATACCGGTACTTCACTTTTTAATACTTCTTCTTCAAAATTATCTGTTGTTATTGTAATTGTTGCCATATGATTCCTCCTTATCTGCATTTCTTATCTGAAACACCTATTACTTATTTTACTCTGTTCACTAAGTGCTCATATTATACCGTACTCACTAAACTCGAAAGTACCTCGCTAAGTGATTAGGTATTACTCGCTCTAAGCTCAATCTTCACCTTTGGTTCGATTTCACTAAGTGCTCATATTATAC
>JAAYPT010000077.1 GCA_012519695.1 Clostridiales bacterium
TGACATAAAAAGTAGAAATGAAAGGAGATTTTCCATGAATCAGTTATCAGACAAAGAATTGTCCGCATTAAATGATTTGCTTCCGGGAGAAGAACTTTTGATTAAAAAGTTTCAGATGTTGGCAGAGCATAGTACTGATGCAGAGGTAAAAGCAAAATTTACAGAAATCGCAAATGAGCACAAAGAGCATTTTCGTTCTTTGTATTCTTTGTTAGGTTAGGAGGAGAAATATGCAGCAACCACTTTATTCAGAAAAAGAAGTATTAGCGGATGCATTATCCGCAGAAAAATCAGCAACCACTTTGTATAATACGTTTTCCAATGAGTGTGTACACGAAAATGTAAGAAATGCTATTTTAGATTGCTTAGAAAAGGAACATGACATTCAGCAGGAAGTATTTAATATGATGCATGATAGAGGATTTTATCCAACCCCTTCCGCAGATACACAAAAGATGGAAGAAGCAAAGCAAAAGTATCAGCAGTGTATGCAAAGCTTTTAGAAGAAATACAAGCACGCGTCGAATGTTTAGGTGTTCGGCGCGTAAATTATATGTGTAAAAATACAGTTAAGCTACATATTGCAAACATCATAGTGTATATGATATAATTTTTTTGTATATTAATAAACAAAGCAAAAAAAGTATGACAAAAGAGGAAGAGATATGGAAAATGTGCGACCGAATGTATTAATAGTTGACGATGATGTACAGGCATTAGAAACCATGAGTTTATATTTGGCAGGGATATCGGAAGTATTTACCGCAACGGGAGGAAGACAGGCCATAGAGGTAGTACAGCAACAACATATGGATGTAATTCTTTTGGATGTAGATATGCCGGGGATGAATGGGTTTAAAACACTGGAACAGTTTCGAAAATTGAAGGAATGTATCAATGTTCCGGTAGTATTGGTAACTGGAAAAAGAGATAAAGATACTGTTATGAATTCTGTAGTGTTGGGAGTGGATGGTTACTTAGCAAAACCGGTAGATAAGGAAACACTGCGTCAAAAAGTAATGGAGGTTTTTGAAGAAAAGAGCAGCAGAGAGAACCGAAAAACAATATTGGCAATTGATGATGATATGTCATATTTAAAGATAATCGACAGTTATTTGCATGATGATTACAATGTGATAATTATAAATTCGGCGAAATTAGCATTAAATTATTTAATAAAAAATACGCCGGATTTGATTTTGTTAGATTATCAGATGCCGCTTTATAATGGGGCAAATGTAATGAATATGATACAAAGGAATTTAGAGGGTTCCCAGATTCCGGTTATTATACTTTCGGGAGTATTGGATCGGGAAGCCTTACAGGAGTGTTATGCCTGCAAACCGGCAGCATGCCTTGTAAAACCAGTAAGCAAGGAGGTTTTGGTAGAAACAATCGAAAGCTCTTTGAATGGGTAAAAGGGGGAACAGACAATGAAATATGCGTTTTCGTATACACTGTTTGCCAGCTGTGTCATGGCATTTTATCTGGCTGTACGCAACATTTATTATAATGGATGGAAGTATTTTGAGAATCGTGTACAGTCAGTATTTTGTATTTCCAGTGGAGTCTGGAGTCTGGGATTTTGGAGATTAATCATACAGACCAATCCGGATGTTTCACATCATTGGAGAGCAGTAGGAATGATTGGGATGTTTTCCTATCTGATTGCAGGACAGATGTTAGTGTGTCATATGTCGGGAATAAGAAAATCTATTCGTATTTTTATGGAGGGATTTTCTTTTTTCGGTATCATTATTTATTTTTTTATAATGCAAAGAAATCAGATTATATATAAGTTAGACCGTCAGGGAATGACATATTATTTTAAGGCAGGAGTTTGGAATAATATTTATACTGCATATACCGTAATTGTTGCATTAAATATGCTGGTGGTTATTCTTTATATGATGAGATGTGCAAAGGAAAAAAGACTGCGTGTATTGGGAAAACGGCTACTTATGGCGGAAATTGTTATTATAGTTGGAATGTTATTAGATACGATTTTTCCCTTATTTGGAATCTATGCAATCCCCGGAAGTACAATTGGACAGTTTATTGGAATGGTAATGATGTATTGGGCAGTAAATTTTATCAATCGTTCCAGAATAACTGTAAAAAATATGTCGGAATTCATATATTATTCACTGCAAATCCCTATTTTGGTGTATGACGTTGATAGGAAACTTCAAATTTTAAATGACGTAGCATGCACACTATTTGGTGTAAATAAAGATAACAAGCAGGAATTAGAGATAGAGAATACTTTCAATATTACAGACACAGAAGTATTTGATTTTGAGGGAAAAAGTAAGGATATCGACACGATATGTCAGAAGAATCAGTTAGATTGTAGTCTTACGATAAATAAAATTTACGATGATTATGGCGATTTGATTGGTTATATCATTTTTGTAACAGATTTATCAGAACGAATGAAGTATGTAAAACGCTTGGAAGAGGCAAGAAAAGAGGCAGAGTATGCAAATCAGGCCAAAAGTACATTTTTAGCTAATATGTCCCATGAGATACGAACACCAATGAATGCGATTATCGGTTTTTCAGAGTTAGTATTGAAAATGGATATCAGTGATGAAGTGCGGGAACACATCCAGGACATTAAGTGGTCGTCCCATAATCTATTGGCAATTATCAATGATATACTGGATATTTCTAAAATCGAATCCGGAAAAATGGAATTGGTGCTTGAAAAATATTATACATCCGGACTTTTGAAAGATGTTTCCTTAATTATTGCTACCCAGGCACGGGCAAAGGGATTGGACTTTCATATGAAGGTAGATTCCAATATACCCAACCGTTTGTATGGAGATAAAATAAGAATTCGTGGTGTATTAATTAATATTTTAAATAATGCAGTAAAGTACACAAAAGAAGGAAGTGTTTCTTTTGAAGTATCGGTATTATCCAGAACCGATACAAGAGTAAAGTTGGAATTTAAAGTTTCAGATACGGGAGTGGGAATACATCCGGAAGAACAGGAGCATTTATTTAAAAGTTTTGAGCAGTTAGATAAAAAGGTGCATTATGGAGTGGAAGGTTCAGGATTGGGGCTTTCCATTGCAAATGGGTATGTACAGTTAATGGGAGGAAAAATCGAAGTAGCCAGTGAGTATGGAAAAGGTTCGGTATTTACGGTTGTTTTAGAACAGGAAATAGTAGATGCTTCACCAATGGATGAGTCCTATTCCCATGAAGAGGAGAAACAAAACGGCAGTACTCTTGGGGTTATGCAAATATCAGATGTACAGGTCTTAGTAGTAGATGATAATTTTGTAAATCTACGAGTAGCAAGTGGAATTATGAAGTCATATGGCTTGCGTGTAGATACGGTGTCAAGCGGAATGGAAGCAATTGAGTTGTGTAAGGAAAATCAGTATCAGCTTATTTTTATGGATCAAATGATGCCTGAGATGAATGGAGTAGAGTCCATGGAAGAAATACGCAAAATAAGTCCATATTATGCAAAAGGTGGAGCGTGCAAGGTAATTGTACTTACTGCGGATGCAATCAGCGGAGCACGAAGAGAATTAATGGAGCAGGGGTTTGATGAGTATTTGGGTAAACCAATCAATCTAAAGCAAATGGAGCGTTTATTTGTGAAATTTTTACCAAAGGAAAAGATAACGATACAGCAGGCAGCGGTAAAAGAAACAGACAAAGAGCGTGAAGGAGGAGAGAAAAAAGAAATAGCTTATTTGGAAAATGCACTGGAAGGGGTGGAAGTTCAAATAGGAATTAACAATTGTGGTGGAAGCTTGGAAGATTATCTTAAGGTGTTAAAGATTGCCTGGAACTATGGAGAAAGGCAGCTAGAGGAGCTGAAAATCTTGCAAAAGCAACAAAATTATGAAGATTATACTATTAAGGTACATTCTATGAAAAGTACGGCAATGAATATGGGAGCGATAGAACTTTCTGATAAGGCAAAAGCACAGGAAATGGCGGGAAGAAAAGGAGATTATGCATATATTGATGAGCATCTAGAAGCCTTTATTCAAGAATACCAGGCATTGTTGGAAAAGATAGAAGAAGTATTGAAAAAGTATGATTTGCTTGAAAATATGGAAGAGACAGAACAGATGTTGCAGGAAGATATGATTTTTCAGGTTTTAAGAAATATAGAAAATCATATTGAGAACTTTGCTTTTTCGCAGATATTTGAAATCTTAGAGGAAGTAAAGAAGTGTAAGATGTCGGAGAAATATAAAAAGGTATTTGAACAGATTCAGGTATGGATGGATGACCTGCAAGTAGAAAAAATCCAACAATTAATAGAAGAAATCATAAAAAAGGAATGAAAGACTTATGAAAAACGAAACAATGATGCAGTATTTTGAATGGTATTTGCCAGAAGATGCACAGCATTGGAAAAGATGCAAAGAAGCAGCACCGGAGCTTGCGGAACATGGTATTACATTTGCCTGGCTTCCACCGGCGTATAAAGGTGCTACAGGAATTCAAGATGTGGGATATGGAGTATATGATACTTATGATTTAGGAGAGTTTGACCAGAAAGGAACCATTCCTACCAAGTATGGAACAAAAGAAGAGTACATAGCAGCAATAAAGGCAATGCAGGAACAGGGAATAAAAGTTTTTGGAGATATTGTTCTAAATCACCGCATGGGAGCAGACGAGCAGGAAAAAGTCATAGCAACTAAGGAAAACTGGGGCAATCGTTTTCAGGATATCAGTGGAGAGGAAGAAGTAGAAGTATGGACAAAATTTACCTTTCCGGGAAGAAAGGGAAAATATTCTGATTTTCAATGGAACTGGACACATTTTGACGGAACAGACTGGGATGAAGAACGAAAAGAAAAGGCATTGTTGCGTTTTCGGGGAAAAGAGTGGGATTCCGGTGTAGATAGTGAAAATGGAAATTACGATTACCTGATGGGAGACGACTTGGATATGGGAAATCCAGAGGTAATGAAGGAGTTGGAAAAATGGGGGAAATGGTATCTGGATACTACCGGAATTGATGGAATGCGTCTGGATGCAGTAAAGCATATCAATTTTGAATTTTTTAATCAGTGGCTTGGTAAAATGCGAGAATATAAGGGAACGGATTTTTTTGCAGTAGGAGAATATTGGAGTCCGGACAATAATAAGCTTATGAATTATCTCAACGAAACAGGAAAATGTATGCAATTATTTGATGTACCACTTCACTTTAAGTTTTTCGATGCATCTCATGGTGGAGGAAATTATGATATGCGCGGACTTCTGCTAAATACACTGATGCAGACAGATAGTTGGCATGCCGTCACCTTTGTAGACAATCATGATACACAGCCGGGACAGGCATTGCAGTCTTTTGTTATGGAGTGGTTTAAACCATTGGCATATGGAATTATATTGTTGCAGGAGGCAGGGATCCCGTGCGTATTTTATGGAGATTATTATGGAATTCCCCATGATAATATATCCCCCGTACCGGGATTAAAAACACTTTTAAAATTACGAAAAGATTATGCATATGGTCCACAACATAGTTACTACGATCATCCGGATGTAGTTGGATTTACAAGAGAAGGGATGCCGGAAAAAGAAAACTCCGGTCTTGCACTTTTAATATCAGACGGACCGGGAGGGAGTAAGCAAATGTATGTAGGAAAGCAGTTTGCAGGCAAGACATTCCGGGATGCAATGGAAAAATGTCCGGAAAAAATAACCATTGGAGAGGACGGATGTGGAACGTTTCGTGTGGAAGGTGGTTCCATTTCTGTATGGATTTTGGAAGAATAGACTTGTATTCGTAAGCCTGATGGTCTATAATAGCCATATCCCCCACGGGGGGATATGGCTATTATAAAAGAGGAGGCAGAAGAATGAAGTTAAGAGATAAGAAAAGTCAGGCGATTGGTTTTGCAGTTCTTGCAGCAGCATTATATGCTATTAATGCGCCTGTATCAAAGTTATTATTAAGTAAAGTTTCCGCCACCATGATGGCGGCTTTTTTATATTTAGGAGCAGGAATCGGATTATCTTTGCTTCAAATAATACAAAAAGGAACACATAAAGAGGTAAAAGAAAAACCATTAACCAGAAGAGAGTTGCCCTATACTATAGGAATGATAGTATTAGATATTGCAGCACCATTGTTTCTTATGGCAGGACTTACCATGACAACGGCAGCCAATGCATCTTTACTTAATAATTTTGAAATCGTAGCAACTTCTGTGATTGCATTAGTGATTTTTCATGAGGCAATCTCAAAGCGTCTTTGGATTGCCATAGGATTGGTAACAGTAGCAAGTTTGATATTATCTTTTGAAGATATTAGTAGTTTATCTTTTTCCATGGGTTCAGTATTCGTATTACTGGCGTGTGTTTGCTGGGGATTTGAAAACAACTGCACCCGAATGCTGTCGGAAAAGAGTCCCATTGAGGTTGTCATTATTAAGGGATTTTGTTCCGGAATGGGTTCATTTGTAATTGCACTGATTATGCGAGAACCTATACCAAAGCTTATTTATATTTTAGGTGCGTTATTGCTGGGATTTGTAGCATACGGATTGAGTATTTTTTTCTACATATATGCACAAAGATATTTAGGGGCGGCAAAGACCAGTGCGTACTATGCCATTTCTCCCTTTATCGGGGTGGCAGTTTCCTTTGTAATATTCCGACAGACACCAACCATATGGTTTTTGATAGCACTGGTGATTATGATGATAGGAACGTATTTTGCTTCTACGGATGGGGAAATGTAAAAAGGGAAAGATAAAAAGATAAAAAAGTACTTGACTTGGAGTGAACTCTAAGGATTACAATAGAACCAGTTCCGAAAAGAGGAGGTGGGTGTTAGAGATGACAATCAAGGAAGTAAGTGAAAAATATAATATTTCTCAGGACACGTTGCGTTACTATGAGCGGGTTGGAATGATTCCACCTGTAACAAGAACCAGCGGAGGGATTCGAGACTATCAGGAAGCAGATCTGAGTTGGGTAGAACTGGCAATCTGTATGCGAAGTGCAGGGCTTCCGGTTGAAGCTATGATTGAGTATGTCAGATTATATCAGGAAGGAGATCAGACCATTCCTGCAAGATTGCAGCTTTTAGTAGATCAAAAAGAAGCGTTGCTAGAACAGAAAAGACAGATTGATACAACCTTAGAACGCCTGAATTATAAGATTTCAAGATATGAAAAAGCGATAGAAACCGGAAAACTCACATGGGAAAAAGATGCATGTAAATAATAGAAAGGAAGAAAAAATGTATTTAGAAAAGATTAATCAACCAGCAGATGTAAGAAATTTAAACAAAGAGCAGTTAGAAGCATTAGCAGCAGAAATGCGAACAGCATTATTAAATAAACTCAGTAAACACGGCGGTCATTTTGGACCAAACTTTGGAATGGTAGAAGCAATCATTGCGTTACATTATGTATTTGATTCTCCAAAAGATAAAATGGTATATGATGTATCTCACCAGAGTTATTGTCATAAAATGCTCACAGGCAGAAAAGATGCATTTCTTTATGAAGAAAAATATGATGATGTGTCCGGTTACAGCAATCCGGAGGAAAGTGAGCATGACTTTTTTAACATCGGTCATACCTCTACTTCTGTAAGTCTTGCATGTGGATTGGCAAAGTCAAGAGACTTAAAAGGGGAAAAAGAAAATATTATTGCCATTATTGGTGATGGTTCTTTAAGTGGAGGAGAAGCCTTAGAAGGATTGGATTTTGCACCGGAACTTAAGAGTAACATGATTATTGTTGTAAATGACAACGATATGTCTATTGCAGAAAATCACGGTGGAATGTACCAGAACTTAAAATTACTTCGTGATACCGAAGGAAAGGCAGAATGCAACCTGTTTAAAGCCATGGGATTGGATTATCTTTTTGTGAAAGAAGGAAATGATGTAGAAAAATTAATAGAAGCTTTCCAGAAGGTAAAAGACATCAATCATCCGATTGTAGTGCACATTTGTACCCAGAAGGGAAAAGGATATGCGTTAGCAGAGGAGCATAAAGAACAGTGGCATTGGTGTATGCCATTTGATAAAGAAACAGGAAAATCAACCGTTTCCTTTGATGGGGAAGATTATGGAAGCATGACCGCAGAGTTTCTTATGAAAAAAATGAAAGAAGATAAAACTCTGGTTGGAATTACCTCCGCAACACCAACTGTATTTGGATTTACCGAAGATAAGAGAAAAGAAGCTGGAAGCCAGTTTGTAGATGTGGGAATTGCAGAAGAACACGCCGTTGCATTAGCATCCGGTATTGCAGCAAATGGTGGCAATCCGGTGTATGGCGTATACAGTACCTTTATTCAAAGAACATATGACCAGTTATCACAGGATTTGTGTATCAATAACAATCCTGCAACCATTCTTGTATTTGCAGCATCTGTATATGGAATGAATGATGTAACACATCTTGGAATTTACGATATACCAATGATGTCAAATATTCCAAATCTGGTATATTTAGCACCAACTACCAAGGAAGAATATCTGGCAATGATAGAGTGGAGCATTTCCCAGAAAGAGCATCCGGTAGCAATTCGTGTACCGGGTGGAGCCGTGATATCCGATGGAAAAACAGTGACCAAGGATTTTGGAAAGCTTAATCAGTATGAAGTGACACAAAAGGGAAATAAAGTAGCAATCTTGGCATTGGGTACATTTTATTCACTGGGACAGGAAGTTGCCAAGGAGATTGCAAAAGAAACAGGAGTGCAGCCAACACTCATCAACCCAATGTATATTACCGGAACAGACGATAAATTATTAGAAGAATTAAAAGCAGAACATCAGGTAGTGATTACCTTAGAAGATGGTGTGTTAGATGGAGGATTTGGTGAAAAAATTTCCAGATTCTATGGTGCTTCTGATATGAAGGTTTTAAACTACGGGCTGAAAAAAGAATTTATAGACAGATATGATGTAAATGAAGTATTAAAAGAAAATCGTTTAACCAAAGAACAAATCGTAGAAGATACAATGAAATTGTGTTAAACCTTGACAGAAAAGTGGGGATATATTATAGTGTAAGGAGTGAAACTGATGACTGAGAATAGTAAGTATGTGAAGAATTTCAGAGAGCTGTTGGATGGTGCAAGACAGTATTTGAAGCATATGGAATGGACTCATGAGGGCAGCCCGAATTGTAGTAGGCGTTGACGGAATCCCTGCCGTTACCGGGGAGACATATGATAGTATGTACATGGTGGCATTTAAACTCTTATCCTGTATGGATAAGAGTTTTTTTATACAATAGGAAATACCATGTCACATTATGGTAAGTTTAAGAAATGTTTTGTAAAAACAGGAGGAATAGAAATGAGCAAAATTATATTGACTGGTGACAGACCTACAGGAAAGCTTCATGTAGGACATTATGTAGGATCCCTGAAACGAAGAGTCGAATTACAGAATTCAGGAGAATTTGATAAAGTATTTATTATGATAGCAGATGCTCAGGCATTAACCGATAACGCAGATAACCCGGAAAAGGTACGTCAGAATATCGTAGAAGTTGCCTTAGACTATATGGCATGCGGTTTAGACCCGGCAAAGTCTACGTTATTTATCCAGTCTCAGATACCGGAGTTATGTGAGTTATCCTTTTACTATATGAATCTGGTTACTGTGTCCAGACTTCAGAGAAATCCGACTGTTAAGTCAGAGATACAGATGCGTAATTTTGAGGCAAGTATACCCGTTGGATTCTTTACTTATCCAATCAGTCAGGCAGCAGATATTACTGCATTTAAGGCAACAACCGTTCCGGTAGGAGAAGATCAGATGCCAATGTTAGAGCAGACAAAGGAGATTGTGCATAAGTTTAACTCCGTATATGGAGAAACTTTAGTTGAGCCAAAGATATTGTTGCCGGATAATGAGGCATGCATGCGTCTTCCGGGAATTGACGGAAAGGCAAAAATGAGTAAATCACTTGGTAACTGCATTTACCTTTCAGAAGAAGCAGACGATATTAAAAAGAAAGTTATGAGTATGTATACCGATCCAAATCATTTACGCGTAGAAGATCCGGGTTCTTTAGAGGGAAATACCGTATTTACTTATTTAGATGCATTTTGCAAGGATGAGCATTTTGAACGTTATCTGCCGGAATATGCAAATCTGGGTGAATTGAAAGCACACTATCAGCGTGGTGGTTTAGGAGACGTAAAAGTAAAGAAATTCCTGAATAATGTATTGCAAGAGGTATTAGAACCAATCCGTAACCGCAGAAAAGAGTTACAGAAGGACATTCCTTATGTATATGAAGTATTGAAAAAAGGTAGTGAAGAAGCAGAAAAAGTTGCAGCACAGACCTTAGATGAAGTAAGAAGTGCAATGAAGATTAATTATTTTTCAGATGAAGCATTAATTCGTGAACAGTCTGAAAAGTTTCAGGGATAAAACTTGAAAACATAGAAAACGGAGATAGAACAAAGGAGAAACCAAGAGAAAAGGGTTTCTCCTTCATTAATTATAGTAAATTAGTATCCTAAAGTTTCACCAATCAAAATAACCTTAATACGATTTGGAATCTGTCCTCGTTTGGTAATGACAGTATTAGCACAGACACAATCAGGGCTTTGACAATCATGACAGACACCGGTAGCAGCACAAGGAGTAGAACGATTTAAACGAATGGCATTAGGAGCTGCTGCTGTATTTTTCGCACGCGTCATAGCAGAAGCGAAGTCAGGGGTTACTTTATTCATTCCGGCAAGGATAATTACTTGTTTTGGACCATAAATAAGTGCCGCAACACGATTCCCATTTCCGTCAATATTTACTAATTCTCCGGTGGCAGAAATAGCATTACTGCTCATAAGATAGTAATCGGCACTGAAAGCCTTGTGATAGATATTTGTTACTTCCTCCGGCGTTTTTGCAGATTCTTGATAACAGTATTTGCAAGAGTTTGGTAATAAGTTTCTGTTGGATTCATATATAAGCCTCCTATACATACATTTCTTTATAGTAAAAATGCTTTGTGAACGTATTTTTTTATTTTCAAATTAAGGCATTTCCCTGATTCTGCTAATACTTGAGTTTCCGCAAATTGCATTTGAAAGGTGAATAAATCTAACTAAAATGCCAATCTGCCATATTTTGAAAGGATTTATGTGGTAGTTCTTTGACTAGAGGCACTTTAACAAGCCCCGTCTAA
>JAAYPT010000078.1 GCA_012519695.1 Clostridiales bacterium
CATGTGGAGACTGTGATTCTGATGACACGTTGTGGTCAAAACGATAAATAAACCACTACGACCACAAGATGTTGTGGTTTTGGAGTGAAAAATGGGCAAAAATCAGGCTAAAAAATGCCCGATTTTTGCCCTGATTTTTAGGAGGAAATATTGATGACAAATTATTAAATCAAGTCATTCAACGTATAGGTGATTTTAATTTAAGTAGAATTTTAGAGATAACGCCACAGTACTGAGGAGAGTGGAACTTGCGTACTGTGTTGTTTTTATTATAAGTTTATGATATAATGAATTAAAATTAGAGTATTTATTTCATTAAAAATAAGGGACGGTTTTTTTGTAACAGTAAATGTTTAACTTAGCATGGTGAAAGGCGAGGCCGCTATTGTTATTATATAATAAGAGTTTAAAATTGAGATTACTATTAAGTTGTTTAAGGTGATAGGATGAAGAAGATAGCAATTTGTGATGATGAAGTTAATTTTCAAAAGGTTTTACGGGAGAAACTTGAAGAGTATTATGGTATGTTAGAGGTTGAAATCGAAGTATTCTCCTCTGGGATGGATTTTTTGGATAGGTTTAAGAAATATCCTCTGGAATTTCAAATGATTTTTATGGATATTGAAATGCCAGGTCTGGATGGAATAGAAACTTCCAAACGGATTCGGAAAATCAATCAGTCCATTCCGATTATATTTTTAACAAGTCATACGGAGCTTGCAATGGAAGGGTATGAAGTAGAGGCCTTCCGTTTCCTTGATAAGCCACTGCAGATGGAAAGATTAGTGAAAACACTGCATGATTTTGATAATTTAAGGCTACTGGATAGCAAAATAGAATTACAGGATGGAGAAAGAACCATGTTGGTAAACTGGATGGAAATCCAGTATGTGCAAAGTGAAAATGTATACATTAATGTGTACCTGGAAGATACCCGATATTTAATCCGAAAAAAACTGGGTGGTATCGAAGAACAAATGCCAAAGCAGATATTTTACAAGCCGCATAGAAGTTATCTGATAAATCTAGGATTTGTCAAATCCTTTGATGGAAAGAAAATCATGATGAAAAACGGAAATGAAATACCACTCAGCAGAGGAAAAAGGAATGACTTTAAAAAATCGATGATGAACTATTTACGCATATTAGGATGAGCCAGGTGAGGATATGTTTGAAAAATTATACATGATAATGGGTAGCATAGAGCTTTTTATTTTATTAATACTAATTGGAAAGTACATATATTTTGAGAAGTTTTTTTGTAATTTACGTACCTGGTATTTCTTCCTTGGAACATTTTTGCTCAGTGAATTTGTGATTTGTTTCTTTGACAAAGAGGGTGAACTTCAGGTTGCCTTACCTTTTTTGTTTTTTAGTGTACTTGTTTTTCTTTCAAGGGAAAAAAACAAGTTCAGGGGTTTGTTTTTGACATTGCCAATTACCGGTATGATATTTTCTACGATAATCATCCCCATTTCTTTTCTGTATTTGTTTTCAAAATCTATGAATTCCATTATTAACACGGATACCTCATGGGTGGGAGTAATTGACATTGTATTCTGGATAAGCTTTATACTGTTTCTATGGAATGGGAAAAAGTGGAGAAGACATATTGATGAAGTTATCCATAATAGAACCCTTTCCAAATGGGAAAGAAATTTAATCAACACAACTGGCTTGTTTCTTTTGGTTTTTTCGGTCTTAGTTTTATGTGTGGATGAGTTTAAAATCGCCTCGCTCTATTCCAAATGTTTTGTGGGCTTCGGAATTTTCATTGTATTTTTTTTAGAAACTTCAATAATAGCAATGGTGATTCAGGGAAATGACAAGACCTATTTTCAACAGGCAGCAATCCTTAATGAGCATTATCTACAAGCACAATTGGAGCATTTTAAGACGTACCAAGAGACTCAAAGAGAGATTAGAAGAGTACACCATGATATGAAAAACCATATTTCCTGCCTGTACAACTTGATTTTGGAAGGAAAAAATGAAGAGGCTAATAAATACATTATGGATTTAAATACACAGATCCAACAGATAGACAAGGAATTGCATACTGGTAATGACATCGTGGATGCAATCGTAAATGAAAAGTTGGCCAATGCAAAAAAAGATCAGATATCTATTTCAATAGAGGGAAAACTGGGACCTCTGCCTGTTGATGCAATTGACCTTTGCACCATATTTTCCAATGCAATTGACAATGCGGTGGAGGCAATAAAATACAATTACGTTCCAAAGAAGGAAATACAGATACAGTTTAAACAGAAGAAGGAAATGCAGTACCTTATGTTTCGCAATCCAGTGGAACAAGGAGAATCGACTCTTTCTTTTTTTACATCAAAGAGGGATTATATCAATCACGGATTCGGCTTGGGCAATATACGAATAGCAGTAGAAAAATATATGGGGCATATCGAGTATTATTTGGAAAATGATGGGGAACAGAACTTTTTTGTACTCGAAATCATTTTGTTTGTGCACTCCGCAACATAATTGAAGCGTTTCACAACAAAAGTGACGATAGGGAAATATCCGGAGCTATAATTGATACAGAATCATAGTAAAGGAGATTAAAGATATTGGAAAATAAGGTCGAAACAAATGAACAACAATGGAATAAAAAAGAGATCAGAAAAAACACAAGCAAGTTGGTTAGAGGCGTATTTATATATGAATTAATGATGTTCATTATTGTTATTATAGATATGATTCGTAGGTCCATACCATATTTTAGCAATAGCCAATTGGATATCGATTCTGTAATTGATGAGGCAATGAATAGTGGAACTTCAAGTATCATTGCGGTTTTTCTGGGGCTTCTTTTTTTATTGTTTTATTTTCGGAAATGCAATTACCGTAAATTAATTTTTCATTCGCAAGAGAAAATGACAGGAATGTCATTTTTGGTAATACTAACGATTTTTATGTCTGTTCAGGCTATTTTTAGTTTATCAGCTACGGGAATTGAGGTTTGCCTCAACCGATTTGGATTTAGCATTTTGGGTGAGATTGAGAATGCATCCAGTAATAGTAGCACGGTATCTATACTCTTATATGCCTCTATTATTGGTCCAATTTCGGAAGAAATTATTTTCCGCGGTTTCGTTATGAGAGGATTTCAAAAGTATGGAACCTATTATGCCATTTTTATGTCCGCAGTGATTTTTGGAGCGTTCCATGGTAATCTGATTCAAAGTATCTTTGCGACTCTGGTTGGTCTGGTACTTGGATATGTAGCCATGAGATATTCTATAAAATGGTCTATCTTGTTACATATTATTAATAATTTTATCTTTGGAGACTTACTTTCCTATCTGACTTCAAACTTAAATGAATCCATGCAATCTATTGTGATTTATGTGATTGAAGGTGTTTTCTGTGCAGGGACAATCGCGATTATAGTACTGAAAAGAAAGGAAATGAAGAAATTTATTAAAGACAGTAAAGTGGATAAAGGCTTACTAGGATTAACCTTTACTTCTCTATGGCTGATAATTTTTTTAGCTTTTCAAATACTGCAAGGAATATCCGGAATCGAAAAGCTGCCGGTTTAGTGAAAAGAAAGGAAAAGTAGATGTATTCGATAGTAGCGTATCTTCCAGTGCATTTAATGTTAATTTCGGCTTTTTTATTGCAGGTAGTATATTATTTATAATATATGTTTTGTATATATATTAGTTTTAGAAAGTGTAAGGTTGTATAACTGTTGAATAGCAAATTGATAATGAATCCTTAAGTTCCTGGCAACTTTAGCAACGGATGAATATTGGAATTTTGGACCGTTGTCAGTACAAGAAGTGATTCTACCGCCAAGGAACCACTAGGCTCTGACGGTATCATTATTGTCTACTCAAGGCATAGTGTAGCTATAGTATGTAAAAACAAAATAGAAACAAATATTTTACCGTTTTATAAATAATTTAAGATGATGTGAAAGTAATAAAAAATGATCTTTAATGAATTAAACTTTCAAACTTGGGATA
>JAAYPT010000079.1 GCA_012519695.1 Clostridiales bacterium
TGGATTTGGTTACGCTTGGAGGAGCCATTGCAGCAACAAAGTTCTCGGAAATGGGATTAAAAGAAGGACTTAAGGCATTTGGAAAAACAGCCCTGATAGACTTTGCGGGAAATACAGCAGCCTGCGGTGTGGGTGCGCTGGGAGAAGCCTTTGATTGGCCGGTACCTGTAACAATGATGTTGAGTCTTGCAGCAGGAATCACGGTAAGTATTTCGGGAAATAAGTTGTTATTTAAAAATGCAGATGGGATAGAGATTGGGTCGAAAACGCTGAGTGATGATGAAATTAAGATTGTTGAAGAAGAGATAGAAAAAAATACCAGAACGGAAATTCTTTCAAGTGAAGAGGCAGAAGAAATAGCCTTTAATGCAATTCAGGGGGCAGATAAAGCTGATACAGTTGTATTGGGTAAATTCGACGCCTTAAAAGATGCAAATGAAAATTTTGTTTATGATGCAAATGGAAATCTTATACCAACAGATAAATCTTATAATAAAGTTGCAGAACAAATGGGAGCACAGTATTTTCAGTTGGATAATTGGGATGAACTTGCTGCTAAATATGATGATAATGAAATTTGGAAAATAAATGAAAAATTTTTAGATATTCAAATTGCATCTGGTAGAGAAATATACTTGTCTGCAAATCCAGAAGAATTTATTGATGGTACCTCATTTTATTCTAAAGAGCTTCAGTATTTAGAAAAGCATGGATATCATTTTGTGAAGGAAGGAGATATATGGCATGCTGTTCAATAGCGAATTTTACGAGTTATATGTTAATACATTTGAAAAAAGTATAAAAGATATGTTTGGAACAGATATGAAACAGCGAGTAAAAACTTGTGCATTTCAACATATGGGAAGTTTTATTTTATCTTATGAGTATGTTCCATTAAATTATATTATTACTATAGAAAATGAAATGCGAACATTTAATGTTACCATAGAGGATAAAGAAAAGGCTTCGACTCCTTTAAGTAGAATAAAAAAATACGAAAGTGGTTTAAGTCAAGATAATATACACGAGGTTATTTGTTTATTAAAAGAAGTATTAAGAGAAAATGACTTTGATTTGTATATATACAAGGATGATAAAGTTTATATTAAGAATAAGCAAGGAGTAAAAAGAATAAAAAGAGTAAAAAGAAGTCAATAAAAGACTGACTATGGAGGTATATAAATGGAAAACAAGGTCTCAGAAAGATACTTAACATTAAGAGAACGGGTTTTAAGATATTCATATCGGGATATGAATTTAAGTTTGGACAACGATGAGCAGGTGTATATAGCAGTGTTTGATATACCATTAAAAAGTAATATTATTGGTTTTCAAACACAAACGTTAGCACTGGTTTTTGGACTTAATACGCATATTTACCATGGGAGCGGAAATGTTATGGTAGATTTAGAGAAAAATGCAGAAGTAATGAAAGCCATGCAATCTGTACTTATAAGTAGCCATCAGGTACTGGGCAGTATGGAAAAAACCGAGAACATAGAGTATTACGAAAGCAAAAATGTAAGGGTGTATCTAAAAACCCAAAAGGGTATTTATTTTAAGGAATTAGAAGGGGATAGTAAAGAAGATAGATTTCTATTAATGCTAATGAATCATGTATTAGGAGCGATTTCACAAATAAAAAAAGGAAAATTATGAACTATGATGTTTTAATTAATACTGCAATTGAAAAAAATGAGGTTTTACAGTTATTACGTGGAGAAAAAGAATATGAAGTTATAGTGTCAGAATTTTCACCAGATATTTTTCCAACAGATATCACATCTGTGTTAGTAGAGTGTTTTTATAAGCAGATTAAAAAGATTGAAAATATTGAAAAGATTTTTACAACAGGACTTGAAAAATTATTATTAGGAGATGCCGGTGATGTTTATATAGCAGTGTTATACTTTGATGTTTGTATTTTTCAGGAAGAAAGAAATAAAGCGACTTTTACATTAGACAGAAAAATAATTGCAGAGAAGATAAGAACAGCACTAAATGAAAAAAAGGAACAATTGCAGGAAAGTGTTACATATAAGAATGGAATGACAAAAAAGAATCCATGGAAGAATGTTGAAAATTTTAATAATTACTATTGCAAGAAGTATGACTTCAATATTATTGAATAGAGGGTAGCTAAGAAGACAGATTTCTATTGTTAAATAATATGGAGGTAGAATATGGAAAATAATATAAAGACAAATGAGTATTTTCAGAATAAAATGGATTCGGAAAGAAAGAGAATTAATAAGTTTGAAATGCTTTGAATGAGTTACAATCATCAAATATTAAAGGGATTAGAATGGGAAAAATACATTTAGCAAATCTATATTTAAATTGTATGAAGCTGACATATTCAAAAGATAAGTCTTTTCAAAAAATGTTTTTTGATTATATGAAATTTCTAAAGTATTACAGGGAGGTGTGTACTCCAAATGATAGTATGTATGATATTATAGATATTCTTTCAATTGGAGTTTTGCTAGAGAATAGAAAGAATGAATTTATTGAGGATCTAGAAGAAATAGTATTAAAATATGATTCTAATAATGGTATGATTACTTTTTTTATGGATTATTTAAAAAATAGAACTTCACAGAAAATAACTTCGAAAATAGATTATTTTAATGTTTTGCTAAAGAGTGAGAATAAAGAAAAAGTTCTAAAAGAAGAATTGGAAGTATGGTATGATAAACATAGTGATGCATACTGGTATAATTCACATAAAGCAAAAAATAATACATATTGTGGATATTGGTGCTTTGAAATAGCTGCATTGGTCAAAATATTTGATATAGATGATACACTGTTGTGTGAAAATAAATACTATCCATATTAAATTGAGTTAAGTTGGTGCATTATGTCAGGTGAATTTTGTATATATAATGGGAATGAGTACGAATTAAATGGGGATAATGATAGAAACTTAATTATAATTACAACGAATCGCGCAATAATTGATGCAACGTTTGTTGATGAATATAATAGCGGAGTGTATAGTAAAATAATTTCGCCAAATGAAATTAAAGAGGCATATGAGTGTCAAACTTATGGAATTATAAAAAGCATTAAAGTCAATGTAGAATTTGTTAGTAGTATAAAAAGCAAATTACGTCCAAAAGAGGATTTTATAGACGGATTGGTACGAATGAGGTATTTGGATAGAATATAAAAAGTGTAGGAGAAAAATATAAATGCTTAATGGTGATTATTTAGACAAATTAAAGCAGTATGTAGGTAAAGATATTCAGTTGGTAGAAAGTGACAATGAAGTACATATTTATTTAGATTCTGAAATTCAATATTTTTTAAGAAAAAAGGAAAAAAAGTATATATTGTATGTTAGTGAAAGAGGAAAGGAAACAGAAGAAAAAATATATACATCAGAAGTGGATATGAAAAGAAATTTTGCATTATGGTTAAAGAGTAATTTTAGTGAAAATATTAAATATCCATTTTCAGGAAAATTTAGAGAAGTTACCAAGGTAGAAGAATTAAGAATATTGATGCAGCAATATGCAGATGAAAAGACGTATTCCATAAATGATCCAAAAGAAGAGAGAATTAATATATTGAAAAGTGAAGATGGTCAGTATAGTATTTTCTTTTTGGATAAAAACGGTAAGAAATACATATTAGAACAAGAGACAGAAAATCCATTTGTGTTCAAAAGATTTTATAACGAAGTAACTTATTATGGTGAAACGATGAGACAAATTAGAGAGTATGAGGAAGTTTTTGAAGATAAGTTAGAAGATGATGTGAAAATACAGTTGTTAGGCTACTAAATGAAAGAGGGAAAATGAGTATCGATTTAGAAAAAGCATATTTTAAAAAGTTGGAAAAATATGTTGGAAAAAAATTAAATATTGTTTCAAATAAAAGTGAAATAACGGTTATATATGATGTGGAGACATCTTATGTCCTGAAAGAAGAGAAAAAATTATCTTATTCGTTTTATTATATGCAAAGAAACGAGTGTATAAAAATAGCTGAGTATCATTCAGAACAAGAAATGAAGATAAATTTTGCAATTGCAATAAAAGGGTTTTTTAGTGAAGGAATAGATTACAGTGGTTCAGAGGAAATAGAAGGTGTGGTAAAACTTTCGGATGTTAATGAAATAATGAAGTTACATATCGGTGAAAGTTATTACTCAATTATGAATCCACAAAAATTAAAAATTAATCTAGAAGAAAAAGGGTCAAATAAATATAATATTTATTTGCTTGGACCAAATGGTGAATGTGAGTATATCGAAGAAAATGAAGAAGCTCCGTTTGTGTTTGAAAGGTTTTATAATGAAGCGGTGTATTTAAAAGTGATATTAGAACGAGTTAGAGGGTATGAAACAATATTTGAAGAAACATTAAGTGAAAAAGAGATATATGATGTTATTAAGTAAAGTGTGTTGTAATTGATGGGAACAAGTGACATAGGAGGTTCAGAAAAAAACTTAAAAATGCAGAAATAGGAATTAGACGGGGATAGTAAAGAAGATAGATTTCTATTAATGTTAATGAATCATGTATTAGAAGTAAATTCACAAATAAAAAAAGGGGAGTAATAATGATAAAAGTTTGATTAAGGAGTTGAAATTTGAAAACAATAAGACTTAGAAAAGAAGTAGTAAGATGTAATGAGTGTAAAAAAACAAAAGAATTTTTTTATTTATCAGATTTTGCATATGGGCAGAGGCTAGTTTTCTTTAATGATAGTACACAAATGGCATTTGTTAATTTCATAGAAGATAAAGTTTATAATCAATATATTGACATTGTAAATAAAGTTATTGGAGAGGCAAAAAGCAATGAAGAGATAATGGAATTTGTGCAAGCTTCATTTGGAATTACATGCGATAAAATAAATAATCATAAAGTTGATTTTTTATGTGGTCAGAAAAAATGTCTATTTTGTGGCTCAGATAAATTTGAAAGAAATATGATTGAACCGGAAAGCTTTGTGAATATGGAGGTTTCGGAAATAACTCATAAGACATGGGAAAAATTGTCGGAAGAGCAGAAAGTGTTTGAAGTAAAGAAGATAGATTTCTATTAATGCTAATGAATCATGTATTAGGAGCGATTTCACAAATAAAAAAGGAAAAATAAGTTTGAAACAAACAAGTAGAAGACAGCCAAGAAATAAAGGGCATAATATAGTTATAAAACTGACAGTGACTGGTCATCCGGCGAGATCGAGTTGACTTCGGAAGAGATAAGTTTACGGGCTACTGTTATGCGCCACTCATTGATGCCTTAACGGATGACCGACAACATATAACAATACGAGGTCGCCGCTATACAGCCCCGCCACTCACCTCCACGTGTTCTGTAGTATGTCAGTCTTATAGGTAAATAATATCAGAAGGAAGATGAATTAGAAAAGTGAAAGGCAGCGAAATGTTTCATGACGCATTGGTGCCTTTCGCAGAAAGGTGGATTATAACAATGAAAACAGAGGACGCAAGAAAAATAATACAAGAAGAAGGTCTTCAAGGTTACAATTTATGTGAAGAACGAGAAAATAGAGAAAATGAAGTAGTGCTTAAGAAGGAAAATGAAAAATGGATAGTATATGTGACGGATGAACGTGCTAGCAAAATTACTAACTCGGTTGATAAGTATAATACCGAAACGGAAGCAATAGAGGATTTTATAGAAAGGTTGCGGGCAGATAAAGTACTACGCGAGATATAAAGGATGTAGTTAATTATATAGTTGAAAAGTATTATCAGGAAAAGCATGGATAAAAATAAAATGTTACAGATTTCATAAATAGAGGAGAGCTTGCAATTGAGTAATGTACAACATATCTTAAGTAAAGAAAATCTAAAAATAGAAAATAAGATAATTACAGAGATGAAAGGGGAAGTAGACTTAGAAAACTATATTTCCATAGTTAATGAGAACGATGTATATGTTGTTAATGAAAATCATCGCGGCAGCAGAAAAGTAAAGTATACAACGAATAATTATGAAAAGGCAGTCATCTTTGGAATAGTAAGTTACAAGAAGCTAAATGATAAAATTATAGATAGGGAAAAAGCAAGAGGTTTGCGTAAAGCAGTTAATGAAAATGATATAAAATTTGTAAACCAATGTTTTGATGAATTTACAAACATATTTAATGAAGGTTCCTTTCAAATAAACAAGATATGTATGATAAAAGAGGATGAAAAAGCCAATGTTATTTTTAATGACAAGAAAATAGTTGAAAATGCGTCATTAAGTAGAGCCGTTGTAGTAGCTTTTAACTATTGTAAAAATTATCAACAGATTATAGAGTTTTGTAATAAGTATAAGGAAGTATTAAAACGATTAAGTATTGATGAAAATGATATTGTAAATACATATATGTTTTAGTAATGTCACGGATTGTTGCTAATATGTATTTGGGGTTTTGTTATGTTAGAAGGTCAAGTCATGCTTTATACATGAGGTATATTGTTAGAAAAAGCATGAGCAAAAATGAAATAGTGGTGGAAAAATGTAATGACAGTAGAAGAAGTGAAGAAGATTATTGAAAAAGAGAATTTAAAAGGAGGAAATCTGTTTGAAAAAAGAGAAAATAAAGAGAATGAAATAGTAATTATGAATGTTGCAGAGCAGTGGTCAGTATACGCAACTGACGAGAGAGCAAGTAAAATAACAGGTTCGGAAAAAACATTTGAAACAGAGGAAGAGGCATTAGATAATTTCATCAAAAGATTAAGAGTCTTAAATATATTAAAATTGACCTAATAAATATTGTTGCAAATGAAAAGGAAATAATAATTATATATGAAATTATTAAGTAAAAATGGAAAGGGAGAGTGATTATGAAAAAGCAGGTAAATAAAAATTTTGTATTATCCTTAACGTTAATAGCGGTGTCTGTAGTGGTAAGTCTTATGGGATTAAAGCTATTAGATTTTTTTAACCCGGGTGAAAAAGAATTTCTTTTTTATATTTTAACGGGATTGGGATTTGTTGTCTGGGGCGTTGTTATTATATTCATGCTTATAATACCGGTGATATCAGTTGGTTTGATTTTTATATTTTCTTTAATAGCAAGGATTGTTTATAAGGATACACCGAAACGAATTTTGGCATATAGAATTTTAATGGGATTTTCTTTTGTAGGACAAATTTCTATGTTTTTTGTAAGCTGGATGCTCCTGTTATGTGGAGGCTGGGGAAGCATAGTAGGATTATTAATCAGTGTCTATATATTTTGGGCAATATTTCAGGGAATACGAGGTACATATACCCAGCGGGTAACAAGTAATAAAGAAAACAACAGAGAGGACATAAATAATGGAACAAACGACAACAAATAACACCGAAGGTATTCCAGCCTGGGAATTATAGTTCCGATAGCCGGAATCTTACCGATTATTGGAAAGGTCATTTTGGTAAAAGGAAGGATAGAAAAGGTAAAAGTAGTTGTACAGTGGATTCACTTATTAGCCGGAATTTGTGTATTTATTGGGTATATGATTATTCGGATAAATTCAGGTGGACATGAGACAGATCCGGAGTTTTATGCAAGACGATTTTTGGCTATCTGGTTTATGGTGGATTTTATTAGTGGAGTCTTTATGCAACGTGCAATAAATGCGGATATCTAAGCGTTAAAAAGATTAGGAGAAAAGTTATGAAAGAACAAATAAACAAAAATTTCAAGTTGGCATTGGTGATGGCTGTTTTGCTATTAATAAAAATAATATTGGGAATTATCTGTGTGTGCGGTTTGCGTTATATCATGTATCAATTTCAAAGTAATTCTAACAGTTGGGGATTAGGTTATGGATTGGGAGCTGTGGGATTGGTTGTAATATGGGTCGTGGCAATTATAATTCCCTCCATATTAGCATTGCTTATCTTTGTTTTTGCATTGGTAGCTAAAAAAGTATATGAGAAAGATGCAACAAAGGTAGGTACATATAGAGTGTTAATGGGAGTTTCTTATGCGGGGCAAATTATTTTCACATGGCAAACTCTTCCCAAAAATCTTGATTTCAGTGGAGGATGGCTTATAGCAGCCGCAATAAGTGCATACCTGATATGGGCAATCTTTAACAGTATGAGAGCAACATATACGGATAGAATTAAAGGCTAGTTTTTCTTTCGCAATGCTTTAAAGGCTACCAGTTCAATTGCTCCGATAATGCAGATAAATCCCGCAATATCGACAGGTGAAAATGTCTGCTTGGTGAAAAGAACCGTTAAAATACCGCTGACAATCGGCTCTATTGTTACAAATAGACTCGCTTTTACATTTCCCAGTATCTGTACACCGGTGCCATAGCTTAAGAAAGGAATAAGCGTACCGAAGAAGGTAATTGCCAAAACTAAGGCAACAGACCGGAGGGAAAAAGTAAAAGAGACATGATAACTTCTGGTAATGAGACAAAGTACAATGCCGGCAATCACAAAAGCCCAGCCCATAATTGGGGTAATACCGTATTTTTCATATAGTTTATGAGGATAAACGGTATAAAAAACAAAACTGACAGCCGAAAGCAATCCTAAGAATAAAGCAGACTTGGAAATGCTCAGGGAATGTAAGTCTCCATGGGTAGAAATAAGAAAAATACCAAAGCAGGCAAATAAAATGGCAATAATTTCATTTACTGCCGGGAGTTTTCGGGTAGAAAACGCGGTATAAAATAGCATTAAAACCGGATAAGTATACTGCAATACAGTAGCAGTCGCTGCATTAGAAGCAGATATCGCGGCAAAATAAGTGTATTGTACAGCCATTACACCAAAGATGGCAAAAATAAAGAGCGAAAAAATATCGCCCTTGTGTTTCCATACAGTACCTAGTGCATGCGGGGTTCGTATTAAACATAAAATCAGAATACAAATTCCGGAAACAAACATCCGGAAAGAGGAAAGACATCCCGGTGAAATTGTTGATTGGCGAAACAGGAGCTGTCCTAAGACACCGCTTAATCCCCAAAGTGTACCGCAAGCAAGTACAATAATTAAACCTAATTTTTGTTTAGAAAATTTATTCATAATGATTCTTCTTTTTGTTCCTCTGATTCAGTATTGCTAAACATATCTCCACTTCCCTTTTTGGAAGGAAAATTAAAGTATTTTTTTATGGCGAAAATAAGTCCAATGCTAATAATTGTAACAAGGTTTTCGTAAACGGTAGATGGTTCGATGATCATATGACGAGCCACCAAAAACATAAGGACTTCTAATACAGTATCTTCACTGGGTTGGCAGAGCATTTTTAAAAACTCGATTCCAATTAAAATATTGAAGACAGAGCCCACGAAAGTTAAAAATGCTTCGTGGGAAAAACGATCATGCCAAAACGTTAAGAAGGCATCCCCAAGAGAAAAACCGGCAATGATAATTGCGACAAGTACCACAAATGCCATTAATAATTCCAAAATATTACAAGAGACATAAAGGGTATTTCGTAATTTACTTAAGGATTTTTTCAAGAAAACACCTCATTTCATTAATTTTAAAACCGAGCGCTCTGCTTTGAATCCGGTCCACAGGCGTTACTCCTACAGTTAGCTCGGCCCAGGCGACCTCACGGCACATGAAAGGTTCTGCTTAGTGCTGCTTTGTTCCCAACCTGACACGGTTCGCAGATTTCCATTGCGTAAGACCCAGACGTCATCACCACTTATAAAAGGCAGCCCCACAGACAAAAAATCCGGGGCAGAGCATCACTCCAACTATAGCGGATTGTTGGTACAGGGCACCGCTGCCACCCCAGCTGCTCGGAGATTTAAGTATACCGTTTTTTACTGTAAAAGTCAACTGTTAGAGGCACATTTTATACTGAAATAGTAGTATTTTAAGTGACTGCATTTCGTTTCCATTTTGCATACAATAGAAAACCAATTCCGCCGGTAATAATTTCTGATAGAGGAAAAGCAAACCATACATAATTAAGACCAATCAATGACAAGACTGCAAAAATAGGAATCAGACAAAAAAGCTGTCTGGTAATGGCTAACAAGACACTTGGTTTTGCAGCACCGATAGCCTGAAAAAATACCGGATAAATCAAAGAAAATACAGCAGGAACGAAGCTCAGTCCAATAATACGAAAAGCATGGATACCAATATCCAGTACATTTTTGTCAGAAGAAAATAAAGTAATTAATGGTTTTGGTAAGAATTCAAAACAAAATACACCAATCAGCATAAAAACTACGGAGCTTCCAATAGAAGTAGAGACAATTTTCATGCAACGGTCATTGTTTTTGCGGGCATAATTATAGCTTAATACAGGGACAATACAGGTTTGCAAGGCAAACAGCGGAATGAAGAAGAACGTTTGTATTTTATAATATAATCCCAAAACAGTTACAGCCTCATCGCAAAATCCAGCCAGAATAATATTTAGTACTACGATGTATAAAGTCATCAAAAGCTGCATAAAAATCTGCGGATATCCAAGACGATAAATTTGATTGCCATAGGAGACGTTGCAGACAAGGAAACATAGTATTTTAAAAAGAAAATGGAAAGCAGCGCAAATATAGCCCACATAAGAATGGCAAAAACGGCACCAGAACCTGCGGTTTCATCAGCTTCCTTTTTGCGATTATGAGCAAATAAAAACGCCATGTAGGTGTTGACTCCCATGCCGGTTCCAACACCAAGGGCAATAATGGTAAACTGAATTGGAAAAATAACAGATAGAGCAGTTAAGGCATCTCCGGAAAATTTACCAACAAAATAACTGTCAGCAATGTTATATAGTGCCTGAATTAATTGGGCAAACATTACAGGGGGAGCCAGACGCATTAGAATTTTAGATATTTTTTCTGTTTCAAACATACGACTGTCATTTGTAATCTCGTTCATTTTAATAGCTCCTTTAAAATTTATTTTTCACTGGCTTTTTTCTTCTTTTCCCGAAGGGTACGGAAAAAACTACTAAGCATGGTAGAACATTCTTCTTCTAATACGCCTTTTTCCAAGGCAACTTGATGGTTAAAAGCACTAATCTGTAATAAATTTAATACAGAACCGGCACAACCGGCTTTGGGATTCATACTTCCGATGACAACCTTATCCATACGAGCCTGAACAATAGCTCCGGCACACATCTGACAAGGTTCCAGAGTAACATACATGGTGCATCCTTCTAAACGCCAGTCCCCTAACTTTTTGCTTGCCTTTTTTATGGCTAGCAGTTCTGCATGTGCCAAAGTATTTTTATCGGTATTGCGACGATTATATCCTCTTGCAATAATTTTATCATTATATACAATTACACAGCCAATAGGAACTTCCTCTAACTTCTCTGCTTTTTTTGCTTCCCGGATGGCTGCTTTCATAAATTTTTCTTCCTGATTCATATACACTCCTGCTAATTCTGTGATATATTTATATAGAATGTTTCAAACAGAAATATATTATCACAAATCCTGAAAAAAGGGGAGAAATTCCTTTGGAATTTCATATTACAATAATAAAATACCTGTCATGCAGGTGTGAGGAGTGAAATAAATGGAAATGGTATATGAAACGCCCAGACTGGTGCTACGAGTATTGCGTGAAGATGCAGCAGAAAGTGTGTTACGGTTTTACGAAGAAAATAAGGAGATTTTTGAAAAATACGAGTTGGATCGCGTAGAAAATTTTTATACAAAAGCATATCAGGCAACTTTATTGCGATGTGAATATAACCTTATGCTGCGTAACCAGTTTGTAAGGTTTTGGGTGTTTGAAAAAGAAGATCCAAAGAGAATCGTTGGAACATTTTCTTTCCACAATATTTGCTATTCAGCGTATATGGATTGTGAATTAGGTTATAAATTTCATCAATCTGTGTGGAAAAGAGGATATGCCAAAGAAAGCATTCGAAAAGGATTGGAAATTATGTTTCAAGAAGCAAAAATGCATCGAATTGAGGCATTAGTACAACCGGAAAATAATCCATCGAAACATCTTCTTAAGGCACTTGGATTTACCTATGAAGGTGTAAAAAGACAGAATGTAAAACTTCATGGGACTTGGTGCGACCATGAAGTTTACAGTCTGTTGCAAGGGGAGATGCTATAATCAGTTTAATCTAAAGGACGAAGCCAATAGCCAAATTGCCCCGGTTTATGAGTGTTTTGAGAAGTAGAGCGAAATTCCGGGAAACCAAATATGGTAGCCATGACGCGTTCCGGATTTTGAAAAACGCCGGGAATGCCTAAAATATACTGGTGGGAGGAAGCATTTTCTTTTCTGCCTAAAATCAGGTGGTGATAGTTGAAAAAGCCATGTAATAAAAAGCTGTTATTTCCCAGGTGCCAATAAGAATTAGGCAATAGCCGCAAGTCTTTTAACTCCAATTGTACCCAGTCAAAAGTATCTTCCGGGGAGAAAGGAGTCACAGGGGAGAAGTTCTCCATGATAAAGTCCCAACGAAGAGAGGGAGTGTTAGAGGGAGAAGTCTCCGAAGAAAGGGCAGGAGCAGCCTCGGCAGCCTGTAAATCAGCGTCAGTATCAGTGTTAGTATCGGTGTTGGTATCGGTGTCTGATATCGGTGTTTTCGGGGAATCGGGAACTTCTAACGGAAGAAAAGCAGCTCGTTGGAAGGTGTCATCGTCCCATTGACTTAAAATCATTTCTTTTTCCGAAAATGGAAGAAAAATCCCCTTAATACTGGAAATTGGGTAACCGGAATCCACAAGATTATTAGAATCCAATACTTTTTTGAATTCTCCGGTGCCATGGGCGAAGGTTACCAACCCCAGTAAAATACCGGAAAAAGTATCAGCATTTTGAAGATAGAAATACACCGGAATATCCTTAGCGATAAATCCGGTGTTTTTCATATGTATTTCTACACGGCATTGCGTGTCTTTGTTTTCGATTTTAGCATAACCCACGTTGCGGGTTTTTTCATTGTTTTCATATAGGTAAAGATAAGTAACAATACGATGAAATTCAGACATTTGCTACACTCCAATTAGATTTCTATATCTTATTCCGAAGCAGTCTGAATTATTCCCCGGAAGTGTCGGAAGCATGCGCAGGTCCGGTAATAGCAAGGGCAAGATCGGAGCCAAATTCAGACATATCTACAGGGACCCAGGAATTATCCTGGATAACACAGTCAACAGTTACGTCATTTGTATCCTTGGAAGGAGTCACGTCCTTATAGGCAGCAATTAGGTTTTGTGTATAAGTATTCATAAGAAATACCTGTTGCTCTTCAATGGTAGCAAGTCCGGATTGATTAGCAGCTTCTCTGGCACTGTAAAATGCATCCTGATCCAGCTTGGATTCATCAAAGTAAGTAGTGTGTAGAATAACAGTAGCCTTTCCCTCAGATTCAGAAGTGACTTCTGCACTGGCCTTTAATTTAGAAAGCGCTTCTTTTCGGGCAGCGCACAGTTCATCTAAGGTTTCATCGTCAATTTTTTGTCCGCTGGCAGAAAAATTGGAGCGAATAGTTGCCTTTAGAGAATTATCATAATCAGTTTGGGCAGTTTTGATTTCAGAATCGGACATTCCAAGAGACGAAATTCCGGTAGTATCACCCAGAATGTATAAGTCATAAATAGCCTTTACGGAAGAGGCAGCATTACTTTCGGGCTCTCCGCAAGCGGTAAGAATACAAGAACACAGAAAAATATAAAAAATACAGGTACAAAATTTTTTCATGCAGAAACGCTCCTTAATGTAAGATAAATTGAATGATTAGCTATATTATAAGTGCAAAAACGTTAAAAGGCAAGGAAAGAAAGTGTAAGAATTTAGAATGCATACAGAAGTACCACAAAAGTAGTAAAGTAGAGAAAAATGGGATTAAAATGCTAAAATATTGGAAAAACGGGCAAATTTTCACAGAAACGCATGGACAAGGGGAAGAAGGAAAGCTATAATAAAAAAACTATTAAAAAGAGGAGATGGTAGTATGTTATACGATATTGGGAGTTTTATACATGATTTACGAATAGAACGCGGGTACTCACAGGAAGAACTGTGTTATGGAATATGCTCTACCGGAAATTTGTCAAAAATAGAGAATGGAATACGAATGCCAAATCAAAGAACCATAGAGGCGTTATTGCAACGCTTAGGATGTGAAGAAATTATTTTACAATTTTCAACCAAGGAAGAACTGCGACGCAGAGAACTGTGTAGAAAAATTGTAAGAAAACTATCAAATCGAGATAAAGAAGGAGTAGAAGAAACCGTAAGAAAGTTAGAAGAAACCGTTGCGGAAGAAGATATATTGAATTCACAGTATTGTAGGTTTGCTAGGGCGGTTCTTCATCAAATAGAGGGGGAATCACCGAAAAAGGTAATAAAGGAATTAGAGGGGGCATTACAGGTGACAAAGCCAAATTATAAAAGCGGGGAAGAGAAAATCAAAGGATTGCTGACCTATAACGAAATTGTTATTATTACCAATATAGCCAATAACTATGCTGAAGGTGGGGACAATGAGAAGGCATTGAATATTCTTTTGGGATTAAAGGAGTATATGGAGACACATGTATTAGATGAACGGGAACTTGTGAGAAAATACCAGGTGGTTATTTTTGATATTTCAAATGTATTATTAGCGGAAAAAAGGTATGATGAGGCCATAGAAATTTGTGATTTAGGAATTCAAAAAAGTAAAAAAAATAACCGCCTGCATTTGTTCCCATACTTTCTTGCTAATAAAGGATTTGCTTTATTAGGAAAAGGTGAAAAAGAACAGGCATGCAGGCAGTTACAAAAAAAGTTATCATATGTGGGATGCAATGGATAATGAAGAGGAGTGTGAACGCCTTGTTCAGTATCTCAAAGAAAATTGGAATTTTAATCTCCTTCTACAGCAATATAAAATGTAAAAGGAGAATCTCCATTATCATTAGAATTGTATGTAGTTGAGCTCAAAGGTGCAACAACCGCATAAGTAAGGAATAAGCTTGTACATAAGCCACATAAAAATTTTTTCATTATAGTACCTCCTGATAAGATAATTATTTGATTACAAAGGGAGAATAACGCAGGATTAAAAAAAAGACCATGAACTTTGAGGAAAACTTGTAAAAAATCAAATATTTCCTCAAAGTTCATGGTAAAGGAAAGTGGTTATGCTACAATCAGACCCAGAGCATGAAAATCTCGGGGGGCGGAATCATTCCGGTAAGAGAAATCAGCTCTAGCAAAAGTGTCTGAAGACCCTGCAAAATATGCAGGGTCTTCGTAGTTTATGGAAATATTGCGGTAATCTGGATTAGCTTCGAAATACCTGGCGTAATGATAAGTCGGGATTTAATAGAACAAAATCAGCAACTTTTCCAAGTTCCAAACTTCCGTATTTATCATCCATACCAATAGAGCGAGCTGGATTAATGGTAGCGCATTTCACAGCACTGGAAAGAGGAATCCCCATGTGAACAGCAGTACGCATGCAGTCAGCAAGGTTGGTAACGGAACCTGCCAGAGTACCGTCTTGCAAGGTGGCATGTATTCCGTTTACATTTACATCTTGTCCGCCAAGGGCGTACATGCCGTCAGGCATTCCGGTTGCCATCATACTGTCGCTGATTAGAACAATACGTTCATCCGTAAACATAGAAAAGGCAGCTCGAATCACAGAAGGATGAATGCGAACACCGTCACAAATCATTTCCACAAAACAATCGGGAGTGTCAAAGGCTGCACCCGCAACGCTTGGTGTGCGGTGAGTGAGGTCAGGCATCCCATTAAATAAATGAGTCACATGATTCGCACCATGTTTAAAAGCATTCATAGCAGTATCGTAATCGCAGGCAGTATGTCCGAGGGAAATACGAATATCCTTTAGAGAAGAAGACGTTACTTGCTTAATAAAGTCCATAGCACCTGCTGTCTCCGGAGCAAGGGTGATTAGTTTTACCAAGCCGCCGGATGCCTCCTGCCAGGTATTCAATGCATCACAATTTGCAGGAATAATATAATCGGGATTTTGCGCACCACGTTTTTCATAAGCAATAAAAGGTCCCTCTAGGTTTATACCGATAAGTCGTGCCGTATCAGTTTGATTTTGTTGCTGAAAAAAGGTGCGGGCATTGTTACAGATGGCAGTAATCGTTTCCTTAGGTAAAGTCATAGAGGCAGGGCAGATAGAAGTGATTCCCTGGGCGTATTCATACTTAGCCATAGCTTCTAAACCTTCTAAGGAAGCATCACAAAAATCATGATTCACACAACCATGAAAATGAATATCAATTAAGCCGGGAATTACATAACATCCATTTGCATCAATGACTTCGTTATCCGTGGTGTAATCAGAAAAAACACCATTTTCTGTATATAAAGTATCGGGAATAAAACCTCGTTTCTCGTGAAAAACCAGTCCGTTTATAATTTTCATGCAAAATTCCCTCCTATATTAGGGTCGTACACTTGCTTAAAGCATCGGCATCAGCAACCAGTGTCACATCCGGGTGCATCTGAAGAATAGAAGCAGGAACCTGTGGAATGACAGGACCGAAAAAGGCCTCTTTTACAATGTCAGATTTTCCCTCGCCACTTACAATGATTAAGATTTTCTTTGCCATCATAATACTTTTGATTCCCATGGTATAAGCCTGAGTAGGAACATCTTCCAGCTTTTCAAAAAATCTGGAGTTTGCCCGAATAGTACTTTCTGTCAGGTGAACACAGTGTGTTTCCTTTTCAAAAGCCACACCTGGTTCATTGAAACCAATGTGTCCGTTATTCCCAAGGCCTAACAGTTGTAAATCAATACCACCCAATTCCTGAATAATGGCTTCATGATCTGCACATGCTTTTTGAGCATTGAGTTCCATGCCGTTTGGAACATGGGTATTTGCCGGATTAATGTTAATGTGTTTGAAAAAGTTTTCATTCATGAAGTAATAGTAGCTTTGGGGATTGTCGTGAGAAAGTCCACGGTATTCATCCAAATTTACACTTTTCGTTTGAGAAAAGTCCAAATCCCCCTTTTTGTACCAATCAATTAACTGGGCGTAAATTCCCAAAGGGGAAGAACCTGTGGCAAGTCCAAGTACACAGTCCGGTTTCATAATTACCTGTGCAGAGATAATGTTGGCAGCCTTGCGGCTCATTTCGTTGTAATCTTTGGCTTTTATAATTTTTATCATAAGAAAACCTCCAATTTCATGGAATCTACAATCTTCTAAGTTCATGCTAACAAGAAAAAGACAAAATCGCAATAAAATTTACAAAATAAAGAAAGATTGGATAAAAAAATGCGAAGAAAGTGCAAAAAAGAAGAAAAAATCGGAAAAGTCAGTTAATACTTGTGGAAAAAGTGCAGAGAGGGTATAATGAAATTATATATTATGTATAAATCCGGGAGAGAGGAAGAGGAAAATGAAGCAAAAAGAACAAAAGAAAGCAATTTCTATTAAGACAAAGCTCCTAGGGACAATACTTCCGGTAGTAATTGTAATTGGAGTGGTATTGGTGGGAGTTTCCTACTATGTCTCAAAACAGACCATAACCGAGTATTCTCAAGATTTATTAAATTCATCAATGGAGAATCAGGCAAATGAGATTGAGGCATGGTTGAATGAAAACTTATCTGCATTTCAGACTGCGAAGCGGACAATAGAAGGAATGAAGCCGGATGAAGACCAGCTTCAGCTTATGTTAAATCAATATTACGGATTTAACGATAATTATCCGGAAGGCTTGTATATTGCAGATGAAAAAGGCAATCTGATAACTGCAAGTGAATCAGGAAAAACAGAGAGTAATCCTACGGAATCGGTATGGTATCAGAAAGGTCTTACAAGAGTGAATATGGGATTTACAGATGCGTATACCAATGCAGACGGAGAGGCAGTGATTAGTGCTTCCGGTATCTTAGACGATGGCTCGGGAGTGATGAAGGTAATATCTGCTGACTTATCTTTACAGCGTATTAGCATTATTGTAAACAGTTTTGTACAGATGGATGATGCACAGGCATTCTTAGTGGATTCTAAGGATGGAACGATTCTTGCGCACCGTGATAACAGCTTGATTTCTACAAAACTGAGTGACTCCGGTGATAGTTTTCTTAAAGATGTAGAAGCAAAGCGAGTAGCACGAGATTATGATATGGCAGAGATTGATAACAATATGACAGCTTGTACAGAAGTTCCCGGAACAGACTGGATATTGGTATCCTATGTTCCAACGTCTACTGTTTATGCCGGAATTAATACAGTTAGAACTGTAATGGTAGTTATTGGCGTTATTTCATTATTGATATTGGCAATTATGATAGAACGTGTAGTACATATAGTAATTAAACCGGTAAAAGAGTTGACAAAAGTAATTACAGCAATGACTGACGGAGACTTTACTGTAAGTGTAAAGGCAAGAAGCAAGGACGAAATTGGTGTGATGAGCCGGTGCGTAGAGCGGTTTATTGAATCCATGCGTGGTATGATTTCTTCTATTCACGGAGTGTCCAGTAAGCTGCATAATCAGGCAGATAACAGCAACTATATCTCAGGACAGATGTATGATGCCTCTAAAACGCAGAGTCAGTCTATGCAGGAATTAAATAATACCGTAGAACAGCTTTCTCTCTCCGTTAATGAGATTGCAGAAAATGCAACAACTTTAGCAATGGTAGTAGCAGATACCAGAGAAGAAGGCGAGCAGGTAGACGGAAAAATGAAAGATACCGTAGAAGTTTCCCATCAGGGAAAAACAGATATGCAAAACGTAGGTGTTGCAATGCAAAGTATCAATCAATCCGTTTTAAAATTGCAACAGGCAATTGACAAGGTAGGAAAAGCTTCCGAGGAAATTACGAATATAACAAGTGTTATCAGTGGAATTGCAGATGAAACGAACCTGCTTTCACTGAATGCTTCCATAGAAGCAGCAAGAGCAGGAGAGGCAGGAAAAGGCTTTGCGGTTGTAGCAACAGAAATCGGACAGTTAGCGAAAAACAGTGCCGATTCCGTGCGTGATATTGAAAGTCTTATCTCAGAAATTAATGCATTGGTAAAAGATGCAGTTGCTCAGGCGGATGACAGCGTAAGCAACATTAATAGCAGCAGCGAATTAGTAGGCGATGCCTTAAAGACCTTTGATATAATTTTTGATAACATCGAAGTAGTAAGCAATCTGGTACGTCAAATGATTGAAAAAGTAGAAAAAGTAGACGAGGTCGCAAGTAATGTAGCCGCTATTTCAGAAGAACAGGCGGCAAGCTCACAGGAGATTTTAGCTACATCAGATACTATGGTAGAGCAGGCAAACAGCATTACCGGAAATAGTCAGACGGTAGCAAGCGATGCTCAAGAACTGACAACATCTGCACAAGAGTTGGCAAATCAGGTTGAAGTATTTAAGATAGAGAAGGGAGAGTGCTAAGATGAAGAAAAAGTTAGGACTAATATTAAGCATACTAATGATAGGAATGTTGACCCTTACTAGCTGTGGCAACAAGAGTACAGCAAGTGGTAAGAATATAAAAGTACTTCTCACTATCAATTCAATAGATAACTTCAGACAGACACTGATAGATGCAGCGCAGGAAAAAGCATCAGCAGAAGGGGTTCAGCTAGATGTGATGGATTCAGAGGAGTCCATAGAAAATCAGGTAGAACATATTAAAACAGCAGTAAAAGAAAACTATGATGTTATTATCTGCGGAGCAGTGTCAGCAGACACAGCAGTAGAGTTAAAGGCAAATGCAGGAGATATTCCGATTATATTTATTAATAGCTGTCCGGATGATAAAAGGTTAGAAGACGGAAAGTACATTTATGAGGGATCCGATGAAAGCGTAGCAGGTCAATATCAAGCAGAATATGTTTTAGATAAGTTTGCGGATAAAGACGAAATAAACGTAGTTATTTTAAAAGGACCAAAAGGACATTCTGCAACGAACGGAAGAACAAAAGGTGTGAAGCAGACCTTAGAGGAAAGTGGAAAGACCATCAATTATGTATTTGAAGATAATGCAAACTGGGATGGAGACACAGCAAAGGAAATGTTTGAAATTTTCTTGAAAACCGGTTCAAAAGTAGATTGTGTTATTTGTAACAATGATGGAATGGCACTTGGTGTAGTGGAAGCGTGTAAAGAAGCCAAAATGGATTTAAGTGAATTACCGATTTTAGGAGTAGATGCAACAGCAGAAGGTTGTGCAGCAATTGAAGAAGGAGATATGGCATTTACCGTATATCAGTCAGGAAGCGGTCAGGGAAAAGCAGTAATTGAAGCGGCAATCAGACTGGCAAAGGGACAATCCACAAAAGATATGGATGGAGCAACCGAAGACGGTAAATATGTATGGGTACCGTTTGAAAAAGTAGATAGCAGTAATGTAAGTGATTACAAATAGAAAGAACTAAAACAATAAAATCCGTATTTTTAGATATAATAATATCTGAAAATACGGATTTTTATATCAGATGAAATTAGTCATGAAACGGAGGAGGGGGGATTTGAACCCCCGCGCCGGTGCTACCGACCTACTGGTGTTCGAAGCCAGACCCTTCAGCCACTTGGGTACTCCTCCAAAGTATACTACCTCTGATAGTATACCCAATAATTTTTAAGAATGCAATGACTTTTTCTATCAGATAAACTTGAGATATACAAAATAATAAGATATAATAAGATGTAAAACACATAAACACACAAACGCAAAATGCAAAGGATGTGAAGTCGATGAAAAGAATCGGAATGCTGACCAGTGGAGGAGACTGTCAGGCATTGAATGCCGCAATGCGCGGAGTGGTGAAAGGATTAAGTAAGAATACACAACAGTTAGAAATATACGGATTCTATGAAGGGTACAAAGGACTTATTTATGGAAATTACCGTTTGCTTACAGCAGATGATTTTTCAGGAATTCTCACAAAGGGAGGAACTATTTTAGGTACTTCCAGACAGCCATTTAAACGTATGCGGACTCCGGATGAGAATGGACTGGACAAGGTAGAGGCAATGAAGAAGAACTATAAGAAGCTTCAGTTGGATTGCCTTGTGATACTTGGAGGAAACGGAACTCAGAAGACCGCGAATCTTTTGCGAGAAGAAGGATTGAATGTCATTCATCTTCCAAAGACCATTGATAATGATATCTACGGTACCGATATTACTTTTGGATTTCAAAGTGCAATCGATGTTGCAACAGCAGCCATTGACTGTATTCATACAACAGCAGCATCTCACAATAGAGTGTTTATTGTAGAGGTTATGGGACACAAGGTAGGATGGCTTACTTTATATGCAGGAGTTGCCGGAGGAGCAGATATTATTCTGTTGCCGGAAATACCATATGATATAGATAAGGTAGCAGAGGCAGTACAGCAAAGAAGCAAGCAGGGAAAAGGATTCACGATTCTTGCCGTAGCAGAAGGAGCGATTTCCAAAGAAGATGCACTTCTTACCAAGAAAGAATACAAAGAAAAGCTGAAGAAGTCCCCATATCCGTCTGTTTCTTATGAAGTAGCAGCCAGATTGGAAGAAAAGGCAGGATGCGAAGTGCGTGTAACTGTTCCGGGGCATACGCAAAGAGGTGGAAGTCCCTGTCCATATGACAGAGTACTTTGTACCAGACTTGGTGCAGCAGCGGCAGAGTTGATTTTACAGGAGAAATACGGCTGTATGGTAGCCATGATTGATGGTGATACCAAGCCGGTGCCATTAGAAGAAGTGGCAGGAAAGTTAAAAACCGTAGAACCGGATTGCCAAATGATAAAAGAGGCAAAGTTCATCGGCATTAGTTTTGGAGATTAAAAATGTCTTATACTGCGTTATATCGTAAGTTCCGTCCTCAGGAATTTGAAGATGTCAAGGGACAGGAACACATTGTTACAACATTAAAGAATCAAATAAAAGCAGACAGAATCGGACATGCCTATCTTTTTTGTGGGACTCGTGGTACAGGTAAAACTACCATAGCTAAGATATTTGCAAAGGCAGTAAACTGTGAGCATCCCATAGATGGCAGCCCGTGTGGAGAATGCCCGTCCTGCAAACGAATTGCAGAAGGCACTTCCATGAATGTGATAGAGATAGATGCAGCTTCTAACAACGGTGTAGATAATATTCGTGAAATACGAGAAGAAGTAGCATATTCACCAACCGAGGGCAAGTACAAAGTCTATATTATTGACGAGGTTCATATGTTATCCATAGGAGCGTTCAATGCTTTGTTAAAGACTTTGGAAGAGCCCCCTTCTTATGTCATTTTTATTTTGGCAACCACCGAGGCGCATAAAATCCCAATTACGATTTTATCACGTTGCCAGCGCTATGACTTTAAAAGGATTACCATAGATACCATAGCAGTCCGCCTTACAGAGTTGATGGAAGCAGAAGGTGTAGAAGTAGAAGAAAAAGCCATTCGCTATATAGCCAAGGCTGGAGACGGTTCTATGCGTGATGCATTAAGTCTGCTGGATCAGTGTATTGCTTTTTATCTGGGGCAGAAGCTCACCTATGACAATGTTCTTGAAGTCTTAGGAGCAGTAGATACAGAAGTATTTAGCCGTATGCTTCGAAAGATTATGAAAAAAGATATTCCCGGTGTGATAGCACTGCTAGAAGAGCTGATTATTCAAGGTAGAGAGCCGGGACAGTTTGTGGTAGACTTTACCTGGTATCTTCGGAACTTGCTGTTAGTGCAAAGTTCTGATAATATGGAAGATGCTTTGGATATTTCCAGTGATAATCTTGCATTGCTAAAAGAAGAAGCAACAATGATTGAAGCACCACAACTTATGCGTTATATTCGGATTTTTTCAGAGCTATCCAATCAGATTCGATATGCAACGCAAAAAAGAGTAATGATAGAGATTGCATTGATAAAGTTGTGTAAACCTGAGATGGAAGAAGACTACGGTTCTTTGGCAGAGCGAATTGCTCAGTTAGAGAAAAAAGTAGAAGAAGGCGTTCCGATGCAGGTGGTGCAGACCAATGCACAAGCGCAACCAACGTCACAGGATAACACACCAAGACCAAAAGCCCAGTTACCCAAGGCAATACCGGAGGATGTAAAACAAGTGGTGAGAAACTGGAACGCTATATTAGAAGGGCTTTCCGGTATGTTAAAAAACTATTTACGCCCGGCGCATTTAAGCCTTGGTGGGGAGAGTCAGTTGTTGGTGGTGTTAGAAGATGAGGTGGCAGAAGGAATTGTTAATTCTGATGCACATAGGAAAGAACTGAAGGACGCAATAGCCGCTAAGATAGGAAAAGAAGTAGAAGTCAAGATTCAACTGAATCAGACCAATCGTCCTTATGAAGAATCATTTCCCGATATTGGAAAATTAATAAATATGGAAGTAACCATCGAAGACGATGAAGAATAAATAAAAATCAGGAGGAAAAACAGATGGCAAAACGTGGAGGATTTCCGGGAGGAATGCCTGGAAATATGAATAATTTAATGAAACAGGCACAGAAGATGCAAAAACAGATGGAGGAAGCTACCAAAGAATTAGAAGAAAAAGAGGTAACTGCAACCGCTGGTGGCGGAGCAGTAGAAGTTACTGTTTCCGGTAAAAAAGAAGTGACTAAGGTAAAACTTGCAGAAGAAGTAGTAGACCCGGATGATATCGAAATGTTAGAAGACTTAATTATGGCAGCTACTAACGAAGCATTAAGACAGATTGAAGAATATTCTGCACAGTCCATGTCAAAAATTACAGGTGGACTGGGAGGAATGGGTGGAGGATTCCCATTCTAATATAAGCGAAAGCCTCCGGCAAGGAGTTGGAGAAAACAATGGATTATTATAGTACGCAGATTAGCAAGCTAATCGAAGAATTGTCAGGACTTCCGGGAATCGGAAGTAAATCAGCGCAGAGGCTGGCATTTCATATATTGAATATGCCAATCGAACATGTTGAAAAATTATCGTCCGCAATTATTGACGCAAGAAGAAATGTGCGGTATTGTAAACAGTGTTTCACATTGACAGATGATGAATTGTGTCCGATTTGCAAAAACAGCAATCGAGATCATAAGACAATTATGGTAGTAGAAGACACAAGAGATTTGGCAGCGTATGAAAAGACCGGAAAGTACGAAGGAGTCTATCATGTATTGCACGGAGCCATTTCTCCAATGCTTGGCATCGGACCAAACGACATTAAATTAAAGGAATTAATGCAACGATTACAAGGAGACGTTAACGAAGTAATAATTGCAACCAATTCCAGCTTAGAAGGTGAAACCACAGCCATGTATATCAGTAAGCTCATAAAGCCAACTGGTATTAAAGTTTCCAGAATCGCCAGTGGCGTTCCGGTTGGTGGAGATTTGGAATACATTGATGAAATGACATTATTACGCGCGCTGGAAGGAAGAACAGAAATATAGTTATTTTAAAGGAGAAAATCATGGAAAATTTAGAACTTCAAAAGATTGCAAATGAAGTCCGAAAAGGTATTCTTACCGGAGTTCATGCAGCTAAGGCTGGACATCCGGGTGGATCTTTATCTGCAACAGAACTGTTTACTTACTTATACTTCGAGGAAATGAATATTGATCCGAAGAATCCAAAGAAAGAAGACCGTGACCGTTTTGTGTTGTCAAAGGGACACACAGCACCGGGACTTTATGCAACACTGGCAAATAGAGGATATTTTCCGGTAGAAGATTTAAAGACATTACGTCACATTGGTTCTCATTTGCAGGGACATCCATGTCTTCAACACACGCCGGGAATCGATATGTCCAGTGGTTCCTTGGGACAGGGAATCTCCGTTGCGGCAGGAATGGCACTTTCTGCAAAATTAAGTGGTGACAGTTATCGTGTATACACATTGTTAGGCGATGGAGAGATTCAGGAAGGACAGGTTTGGGAAGCAGCTATGTTTGCAGGATTCCGTAAACTGGATAACTTCGTAGCAATTGTAGACAACAATGGTTTACAGATTGACGGTAAGGTAGACGAAGTATGTTCTCCATACCCAATTGATGAAAAGTTTAAAGCATTTAATTTCCATGTAATCAATGTAGCGGATGGCAATAACTTTGATGAACTTCGTGCAGCATTTAAAGAAGCAAGACAGACCAAGGGAATGCCAACAGCAATTATTATGAAAACTGTAAAAGGAAAAGGTGTTTCCTATATGGAGAACCAGGCCGGATGGCATGGAAAAGCACCAAACGATGAACAGTATGAAATAGCTATGAAAGAACTGAAGGAAGCAGGTGAAGCATTATGTCAGAAGTAAAGAAGATTGCAACCAGAGAAAGTTACGGAAATGCACTGGTAGAATTAGGAAAAGAGCATGAAAATCTGGTAGTCTTAGATGCTGACCTTGCAGAAGCTACCAAAACAGGAATCTTTAAAAAAGAATTTCCGGAGCGTCATATTGACTGCGGAATTGCAGAATGCAACATGATAGGAATTGCAGCAGGACTGGCAGCAACAGGAAAGGTTCCATTTGCAAGCTCCTTTGCAATGTTTGCAGCAGGAAGAGCATTTGAACAGGTAAGAAACTCCGTAGGTTATCCACACTTAAATGTAAAAATCGGAGCAACTCATGCAGGAATTTCTGTAGGAGAAGATGGAGCAACTCATCAGTGTAACGAAGATATTGCTTTAATGCGTACGATTCCGGGAATGATTGTAATCAATCCATCCGACGATGTAGAAGCAAGAGCAGCAGTAAAAGCAGCTTACGAATTAGATGGTCCGGTATATTTGAGATTTGGTCGTCTGGCAGTTCCGGTTATCAATGATCGCCCAGACTATAAATTTGAAATTGGAAAAGGTGTATTATTAAAAGAAGGAAAAGATGTTACGATTGTAGCAACAGGTCTTTGTGTATCAGAATCCTTAGCAGCAGCAGAAAAGTTAGCGGCAGAAGGAATTGATGCAGAAGTAATTAATATTCATACGATTAAGCCGTTAGATGGTGATATTATTGCAGAATCCGCAAAGAAAACAGGAAAAGTGGTAACGGTAGAAGAACATTCTGTAATCGGCGGATTAGGAAGTGCAGTATGTGATTGCTTGTGTGAAAAAGCACCAACTCCAGTATACAAAATTGGAATTAATGATGTTTACGGAGAGTCAGGTCCGGCAGTAAAACTAATTGAAAAATACGGATTAGATGCCAATGGAATCTGCGAAAAAGTAAAAGCTTTTTTGAAATAATCCAATAAAAGTAAGGACTTTCTACAACAGAAAATGTTGTGGAAAGTCTTTTTTTGATGCCTGAAAAAGAATTCTGACAAAGGAGGACGAAATCTTCTTGAAAATTGAGACACAAATTTTCAAAAACTGCAAAAAGAGTGTGTTACCATGGACAAAAAATGAGGTGATAACATGATAGAAATTATTTGTAAGGAAAATGAACAAGAAGAACAAGAAATAAAATTGCCGAAAAATATTCGACAAGTAGGAACTCCGCGCGGGCGACATAAAATATACATGGAAGACTATGTATATACCTATTTGCAAAATCAGGCAAAGTCCAGGCAAAAAGTGGCGGCAGTACTGATGGGGAAAAGTTTTACAAATAAAGATATGCGCTATACCTTTATTCAAGGAGCAATTGAGTGTGGACAAGCAATGTTTCAATTTGACAGTATATATTTAGACGAAAGTTTTTGGAAATATATATGTGTGGAAAGCCAGGAATATTTTAAAGGATCAAACATTGTGGGGTGGTTTGTAGGAGAACAGGGAGAAGCAATGCATCTTTCGCCAAGCATTGAATCAGCTCATCGTAAATACTTTGCAGGCAGAGATAAAGTATTGATGTTAATGGATGCACAAGAGGACGAAGAAACATTTTACGTTTATGAACAAGGGTATTTGCAGAAAAGAGAAGGATATTACATATATTACGAGAAAAATATTGCCATGCAAGAGTATATGATAAGAAAACGGGAAAGTGCTCCAATTATGGTGGTGAATGAAGAAGAGGATGAAGAAAAAGAAAAGCCCTCAGAATGGGAAGAACTTCATAAAGAAATTGCGCAAGGAACGGAAAAAATATTTGTAAAAAGCAGTTTAGAAGAACCTGTTTCAGAAGCAGAAAAAGCACTGCAAAACTATCGGCACATTATGTTAGAAAAGCGAGGACATAAGGTAGAACGAAAAAACAAAAGATTTTTGTATACAGCAGTGTCTTTTTTTGCAGTAGCATTTGTAATGGTAGGAGCAGCCACTATCAATAATTATCAAAAAATGCAAAAAGTAGAAAATGTGTTGTCAGTGATGAAAACAGGAGAGGAAGAGAAGAAGGATTTGGTTGTAAAAAATATAGCATCAGAAGTGACCCCATTAGAAGAAGGAGAAAACCAGCAGCAAACAGACCAGTCAACCATAGAAACCCAACAACAGCAGCCGGGACAGCAACCGACAGAAACTTTACAGCAGCCGACAGATGCGTCCGGTGCAGAAACTCCGCAACAACCGGCAGATGCATCAAGTGTGGCGGTCCCACAGCAACCGACAGATACATCAAGTGCGGCAGTCCCACAGCAACCGGCAGATGCGTCAAATGCGGCAACCCCACAGCAACCGGAACAAGCTACAACAGAACCTCAATATTATATTGTTCAGCCGGGCGACACCTTAGAATCCATTTGCTTAAAGCTTTATCAAGACAAATCAAAAGTGGCAGCGTTGTGTCAGGCTAATGGAATTACCAACGGAAACCAAATTCAGGCAGGACAGAAATTGCTATTACCATAAACAATTTTTAATGCACAGACAAAGAAAATGCGTTATAATAAATGCAAGTGTAATTTTGGAGGTGCAGTTTTGGCAGAAGAGACATATCGAGTGGTGCAGTCAGACATAGAAGAAATGCATGAGAAGATTCGTGCCCATCGAAGAAAAATATTAAAATGGATATGTGTAGCAGTAGTGCTGGTACTGCTTATAGTGACAGCAGTGTATTTTTATTTTCGGTCCAAGGTTTATTCAAAATATGAAGTAATAAATAGTGTAGAAAGAGAAGATTCCGCAGGAACACAATTTGTTTCTTTTGCAGGAAAAATTTTGAAATATGGAAAAGATGGAGCAACCTGTATTGATGAGAAAAATCAGTTGATTTGGAATCAAACCTATGAAATGCAGTCCCCTATGGTAGATATCTGTGAGGGATATGTTGCCATTGCAGAGAAAAAAGGGAATAAAATCTATATTATGAATACCAAAGGGAAAAGCGGAGAAATTGAAACCACAATGCCCATACAGAGAGTGCGAGTGGCAAACCAGGGAACCGTTGCAATTTTAATGGAACAAGAAGGAACTGGGTATTTGCAGCTATATGATAAAGAAGGAACTTTTTTGGCAGAAGGAGAAGTACACACGGAAAATAGCGGATATCCATTAGATATAGCACTGTCCAATGACGGAAGGAAAATGGCAGTTTCCCAATTGAATATGAACGAAGGAACCGTAAAAAATACCATTACATTTTATAATTTCGGCTCTGTAGGGCAGAATGAAATCGACAATATTGTAGGAACATATTCTTATTCAGGTGTGATTTTTCCAAAAGTAGAATTCCTTACCAATGATGTGATGGTAGCTTTCGGGGATGAAGAAGCTATTATATTTGAAGGAACTCAGAAACCACAGGTAAAAAAAGAAATATCACTAAAACAAGAAGTACATAGTATCTTTTATAATGAAGCGTATATAGGGTTTGTATTTAATAATGATAACGAAAAGGAACCGTATCGAATAAGTGTGTATAATTTGCGTGGAACAGAAGAAATGACGCAAAATCTAGATATGAATTACAGCGAGGTAGGGTTTCTTGAAAACGATGAAATTTGTGTTCGCAATGAATTAGAATGTTCTATTTATAATTTGAAAGGAAAACGTAAGTTTCATTCTAATTTTGAAAAAAGTATTTGGAAAGTATTTTCCACAAAGAACAGTACAGAATACATTTTTATGATGGATAAAGAAACGCAGAAAGTGAGATTAAAATAAAAGTGGAAATGAGTGTTTTATTTGCAGTTGTAGTGATAATACTGGCAGGATTTACCCTGCATGGTTATATAAAAGGATTTGTACGCGTAGTTTTTTCGCTGATATCGATAATTCTTACCATTGGATTAGCATCATGGCTATCTCCATATGTTTCGGAAATTTTAGAAAAAACTCCCGTATATGAAAATATACAGGAAAAGTGTGTAGAAAGTATAAAGGGAAAAGTACAAAATGAAGTAGGACAGGAAGCACAAAGTCAGGAACCAATTCAAATAGCCGGAATAGAGTTGCCCCAGGAATGGCAGGATATGATTAGGCAAAAAGCAGCACAAGCAACAGATGGTGTGTTAGAGCAAAGCGGAATTTATGAAGAAATAGGAAATTATGTGGCAGGAATTATTATAAACATAATAGCTTGTGTAGTCACATTTATTATAGTGTTACTAGTTCTGCGTATTCTAATTAATATGTTAGACTTGGTAACCAAACTACCTGTTTTAAACGCCATGAATCATTTGGGCGGAACAATAGCGGGAGCCATAGAAGGTATTCTGATTGTATGGCTGATGTTTTTTGCAATTACATTATGCAAAAGCAGTGAAATGTGTCAGGGATTACTAAACGATATTAATCAAAATGCATTTTTGAAACTAATATATGAAAACAATTTAATAGAGTACATATTAATGCATGTGATTTTATAATAGATATGGGGGTCTTGATGAGTTCAGACCCCCATATCTATGGAAAGAAAAATGGATTGAAAAAAGAAAGAAAAATTGTTGTCAAAAAGTGTTGACAGGTGAATACAAACATGATATTATAATCTTCGCCGCTGGGAACGGCGGCAAAAACATGAAGAAATTTGTATCAGAGAAAATAGTCTGAAAAATACAAAACTTCAAAAAATAAAAAAAGTTGTTGACAAAAGCGAATGACTGTGATAAGATATAGAAGTTGTCGCTTGAGACAGCAAAACAAACAACATTGATAACTGAACAGTGAAACAACCTTGAAAGATTCTAAGAGTTTTCGCCTGATAAGGCGGAAAAGTCAGTAAA
>JAAYPT010000080.1 GCA_012519695.1 Clostridiales bacterium
CAATAGGAAATTGCGTCCTATTGTATAAAAAACGCTCCGCTAAGGAAGCACTCCTCGCGGAGAAGAAATTAGTCGTAAACGACACCGCTCGGGCGCGAAAGAGTCCGACAAGCGGACTCTTTGTTCTATCATAGGCAATTAGCCATAAGGAACACCGCTCAGGCACGAAAGAGTCCGGCAAGTGACTCTTTTCATAATATTAATTCAAGATAAACTTTTCAATTACTTCTGCTACTGCGCCATGACGGTAATCATGTTCTGTAATGTAATCTGCCACTTGTTTTAACTCTTGCATACCATTTTTTACAGCTACTCCGACGTTTGCTTTTTGAATCATGGAGATATCATTTCTGGCATCTCCTACCGCCACTGTGTTTTCTATTGGTATATTTAAAAATTCTGCCAGGTACTGCACACCCATTCCTTTATTAACATCTTTTGGACAAAATTCTAAATATTCATCATTGGAAATAAAACAGTTGCAATATCTTTCCATGTGTGGATATTTGTTTTGCAATTTTTCTCTAAATTCCTGTAAAACATTGATTCCATCCACACTAATAGCTACTACTTTGTTCGGTTCCTTTTCCAAACAGTAAAAAACATCGGGAACTAACTTATATTCCATTTTAGTCCACTGCAAATAGAATTCAAGTTCTTCGGTATGCGCCTGGGTCAAAATATGATTGTTCTGATACGTTTGAACATAAATACTTTCTTTATCTGCTTCGTCAAAAATCTCTCTTACTACTTCTAACGGAAGTGTACGTTCCATTAAAATACGGTCTGCCGCACAATCATAAATAACTGCACCGTTGAATGCCGCCATATAGCATCCCGGCATAGTTAAACCCAAGTCTTTTATCACATTTCTCCCAACTACAATGGGCTTTCCTGTCACTGCCACAAAGTAGTGTCCCGCCTCTAGCATTTTTACAATGGCATCGCGGTTCTCCTTAGAAATTGTTTTATCCGGATTAACTAATGTATCATCTACATCAGAAAACAAAATCTTACTGTTCACTTTTTCTACCCCTCTCATTTCCTTTTTCTTTGGTTTTTATATTTTATTCTATCGGTTCCGCCGGTATAAACACTCTTTCCTGATAAATATTTTTCTGCTTTGGAATCGCCTTTTTCGCTTCTTTACAGAATTGTTCCTGAGAATTTACCAAACGCTTACCTCTTTTATCTATTTTAGCATATTCACCATCACTTTGCAAAACATGAGCTTTGGTATTATCTTCTAACTGAGTATTTAAAATGTGCTTAATTTCTTCCATCAAGCGTTCATTTTCCACCGGGAAAAGTATTTCAACTCTACGGTCTAAGTTACGAGGCATCCAGTCTGCACTTCCCATATAGATTTCTTCCTGTCCATCATTGTGGAAATAGAAAATTCTACTATGTTCCAAGAAATTTCCTACAATGGATTTTACTGAAATATTCTCGCTGATTCCCGGTATTCCAACTCGCAGGCAGCAAATTCCTCGTACCACCAATTCGATTTTTACTCCGGCCGCAGAAGCTTCGTATAATGCTGCAATAATTTCTCTATCACATAAGGAATTCATTTTTGCCTTGATAAATGCCTCTTTTCCTGCCTGTGCATACTTTGTTTCACGCTTTATCAACTTTAAGAACTTCTTTCTCAGCCAGATTGGGGCTAATACCAATTTATTCCAGCTCAGTGGTTCCGAATATCCTGATAACATATTAAATACGGCTGTAGCATCTTCGCCAATTGCTTCCGAGCAGGTAAACATTCCTAAGTCTGTATACAGTTTTGCTGTAGAATCATTATAATTTCCCGTTCCTAAATGTACATATCTGCGAATGCCATCTTCTTCCCGACGTACTACCAACGCGATTTTGCTATGGGTTTTAAGTCCCACTAATCCATAGATTACATGGCATCCTGCCTTTTCCAGCTTCTTTGCCCATACAATATTATTTTCCTCATCAAATCTTGCCTTTAACTCTACCAGTACGGAAACCTGTTTTCCATTTTCTGCTGCCTGAGCCAAAGATGCAATAATCGGTGAGTTACCGCTAACTCGATATAAGGTCTGTTTAATTGCAAGTACATTCGGATCAACTGATGCCTGTCTGATAAAATCTACCACCGGATCAAACGTCTGGTAAGGATGATGCAGTAAAATATCTCCTTTACGAATTTCTTCGAAAATATCTTCTCCCGGTACAATCTGCGGTACACGCTGTGGTTTATATGGAGGATAACGTAATTCGTCGCAATCTTCCAATCCATACATTTTCATTAAAAATGTTAAGTCCAGTGGACCTCCGATTTTATAGATTGCCTCCTGTTGAATATGCAGTTCTTCTTTTAATATATTAAGCAGACGCTTATCAATTCCATCTTCTACTTCCAAACGAATAACTTCGCCCCATTGACGTTTTCGAAGCTGTTTTTGAATCTCCTGCAATAAATCTTCTGCCTCGTCCTCGTCAATACTTAAGTCTGCATTTCTCATAATACGATATGGATAAGCACATAAAACATCATAATTCAAAAACAGTTGATTGATATTTCGCTCAATTATCTGCTCCAGTAAAATAAAACTACGCATCCCTTCCTTTCCCGCCGGAATCTGAATAATTCTGGAGAGCACGGAAGGCACCTGTACGGTAGCAAATTCTACTTCTCCTTTTACATCACCTTTCTTAGAAAGTAATGCTGCTATATTCAATGTCTTATTACGAATAAGCGGAAATGGTCTGGACGCATCTACTGCCATTGGTGTTAATACCGGATACACATTTTCTTCAAAATATCGGTCTACATACTCGCCCTGCTTTTTGGTTAAATTTTCAAACTGGTCGATAATCTCAATTCCATTTGTTTTCATCAATGGAACCAAGGAACGGTTATAGGTGGAATACTGTGTCTCCACTAATGCTCTTGTGTCCTTATTAATTGCCTCCAACTGCTCTGTTGCAGTCATTCCGGCAATATCCCTTTTCTTATATCCTGCATGAACCATATCCTTTAATGATGCTACACGCACCATAAAGAATTCATCTAAATTTGAAGATGTAATACTAACAAACTTCAAACGTTCCAGTAAGGGAATTGACTTATCTCTTGCTTCATTTAATACACGCCCGTTAAATTTCAGCCAGCTTAATTCCCGGTTTTCATAATATTCCGGTTTTAAATAGTCTTTTTCCATAATGACACCTCCCTATTGAAAAACTCTCTTTTCTTTTATCGTTGGTTTTACACTGAAAATCTCTTCAAAAGAATCTGCATATGTAGAAAATAGTCCCTTTTCTAACACAATACTTTCCATGGTTTCTACGGTAATCACCAATTCTTTTTCCCGTAATGTAGCCCTTACATTTTTAAATTTCTGTTTATGACTTCGATCCATTGCATTGGAAATTTTCAAAATAGCTGCCAGCTTTGCCACTATCATATAACTTTCCTGATCCATTTTATCCATCATTTGTTCGTAAGGAGGTAATGGATGGGAATTGTATTTTACTGTACTAGCCACAATTTCCCGTTCCAAATGAGTCATACCTATAATTTCTGAAGCCATAATAATCTGATAGGAGCATTCTGACTGATTGACTAGGCTAATGTATCTTCCACAATCATGAAGCATTGCTGCCGCTTGCATTAGAAGTCGTTCTCTCTCCTTCATACCATGCACTTTCTTCATCGCATCGAAAATTGTTAAGGACATATTTACAACTGCCTCTGTATGTTTGGAATATCCACGATAACGTTCTGCTAAATTCCTTGTAGCAGAAAGAATATCATCCTCGAAATCATGTTCAAAACGAATCATTTTATGTTTTTCGGCATAGTCATATGCAATTCCATCACTTATATTTAGTCCCGGCACCCAGATATATGGTGCACCCATTTCTTCTATCAGTCGCTTATATAAAACTACTGACGGTAAAATCAACTGATCATGCTCATTGGTAAGATTTAGTTCCTTTGCAATTTCTTCCGGAGACTTTTTGCTTAACTTATTCAGTAACTTTACGAAACGCTCTGTCTCAATACTTCCGTCCGGCTCTCTTTTGGAAACTCCTTTTACAATTTCACCAATATAATCTCCCATCATAATGACATATTTAATGTCCTTTTTGGGTAAGTATAGTCGTTTAAAGATATCTAATTCTTTGTCAATTAACTCCTGTATTTGATTTTCATAATGTGATACCAAGTTTTCAATTCCGGAAAGTTTTTCACGAATACGCATAATTCCCAATACAATATGCTGTGTTGTAATCGCACTTCCCTGCCAGAACAATGTAGCCTGCATACTTCCACCGCCTACATCTACTACAGCCGCTCCCTTTTGAATCATTTCTTCAAATTCAGGCATTGCAGCAAGTGACTTATAGCCCATAAAACGATGTTCTGAATTGCTCAGTACAGTTACTTTTATTTTTGTCCGAAGACGAATTTGATCTAAAATGAACAATTCATTACTTACATCATGCAACATATTTCCTGCATAAGCTGCATAGGCATCTACTTTATATCCGTCCATAATTGTATGGAATTCTTTTAGCACATCACAAAGTTCTTCTACCAGTTCATATCCTATAATTCCCTTTGTATATGCATCTCTACCTAATTCCACTCTGCTTCTCACATAATCAACAGGGCGGATTTTCTTTCGGGCAGAAATTTCAAATATTTTTAAACCCACTTCATAAGAACCAATGTAAATTGCTGCAAATGTTGTAATTTTCATTACTTCTTCCTTTCTCTTGGTATTGCAAAATTATTGTTTGCCTAGTAAATAATTGATAAACTGTTGTGCTGTTCTTCCGGACAATCCTCCATGACTTAATTCCCATTTATTTGCTTCTGCCAAAAGCTCTTCTTCCGGCATTTGTACCTGATACTTTTCAGCCAATGTCTTTACAATGTTTTGGAATTCTTTTTTGTCCGGTGCTCCGAAGTAAATTGTAACACCGAATCTTGCCACTAAGGACAGCTTTTCTTGTACCGTATCGTTGGTATGTAAATCATTATTTCGTTCTTCTTTATCTTTAAAGGTTTCTCGAATCAAATGACGTCTGTTAGAGGTTGCATAAATCAATACATTGTCTGGTTTCTTTTCCAATCCTCCCTCAATGACAGCCTTCAAATACTTATACTCAATTTCAAATTCTTCAAAAGACAAATCATCCATATATATGATAAACTTATAATTTCGATTCTTAATCTGTGCAATCACAGAATTCAAATCCTGAAACTGATGCTTATAAACTTCTATCATACGAAGTCCTTTATCATAATACTGATTGATAATGGCTTTGATACTGGTGGATTTTCCTGTTCCTGCATCACCAAACATCAGACAGTTATTTGCCTGCTTTCCCTGTACAAACGCTTCTGTATTATCAATCAATTTCTGTTTTGCAATTTCATATCCCACTAAATCATCCAAATGTACATGAGCAATATTGGTAATTGGTACAATTTTTGCCTCCTGTTCGCCATGTTCAATTCGGAATGCCTTATGCAATCCCAGTTTTCCTACCCCGAAATCCTTGTAAAAATCTGTTACCGCATCTTTAAATTCTTCTGCACTTTCTGTTTCTTCCAAACGTCTAGTTAAATTACAGATACGATCACGAATTCGATGATTGAAAATTTTTCCTGTTCCTTCTGTTCTGGTATAATTTTCTAATATTGGCATACACTCTGTTCCAAGAACAGCCTCTACCTGATTCAAATCAAATTCAAATAATTCTCGAAAAATACTAAAATCATGTAATGCAAGCTGGTTAATGCTGCCCTCTATCTTTCCTTTAATTTCACAAGCCTTACTATAAGCATTTTCATTGTTTACCAATAAATATGTCAGATAGTTATGCCAAAGATTTCCTTCAAATCCATGACTTGCAGCTAATTCAATCAATTCGTGAAAACATTCATACCAGAGTGCTCTTACATCCTCTGTATTGTAGTAGTCGTTTTCAAAGTTTTCTATTACCCATGCAACATCATAAAATACTTCTTCCTGGTCAAATTCTTTGTATAAAATCAAATCCTTTGTACTTTTCATTTTCTTACCTCTTTTAATAATTTCCTAATATTTTTACGGCACTTGCCTCTTCACTTAATCCCTTTAATGCATTCTGTACTGCTCCATCCGTAAGCTTTCCTTCAAATTCTACAAAGAATCGATATTCAAAGCTCTTATCTTTAATTGGTCGTGATTCAATTTTTACCATATTAATATTATTAAAAATAAAATGGGATAACATGCGGTATAAGGAACCACTTTCATGTGGAATTTCAAAACAAATACTTATTTTTTTTGCCTCTTTGGTGTATACCTTCTTAGCAGTTACTATAATAAATCTGGTACTGTTATCTGCACTGTAATTAATATGCTCTTTTAAAATTTTAAGACCATATAATTCTGCATTGATAGGACTTGCAATCGCCGCCTGATTCTTCTTGCCTTCCATGCTTACTTTTTTCGCTGATACCGCATTATTGGCTAATCTGATTTGCTCCCAATCCCTGTGCTCATTTAAGAAGTCTACACTTTGCAAAAAAGATTGTGGATGAGAATATACACAGGTAATATCTGAGATTTCTGCACCCGGTACTCCTAATAAAGCATGTTCAATTTTAATGGTCTGCTCTGCCACAATGTAATTATCATATTCTACTAGTAAATCATAGTTTTCACTTACAATTCCTGCTGAAGAATTTTCTATGGGCAACACCGCATAATCTGCCTGGCCATTCTTAATTGCCTCCATGGCATCGCGCCAGGTATCTACATGAAAATTATCTGCATTTTTTCCAAAATAAGCCTGCATTGCAAGCTGACTATATGCACCTTCTACGCCCTGATAAACAATTTTGGCATTTTCAAATGGAAGCTTATCCACTAATTCAAATTCGATTTTTTCTCCTAACCCCTGACTAACCAGAAGCTGATATTGGCGTTTACGGCTCATAGACATAATCTGTTCAAATAATTCCCGCACACCGTAGCGATTCTTTTCATCCTTTACCTGTGCTTCTGCTTTGTCTAATTTTTCCTTTTCACGCTGTTTGTCCAATACTTGTTTTCCGGTGGAAATCTTATATTCTGCCACTTCTGTAGTCAATCCCATTCGTTTTTCATATAACTCGATAATCTGACTATCTATATCATCAATTTCTTCTCTGATTTTTATTAAATCTTTCAATACGTCACATCCTTAAAGTGTTTTTTATTATCATATAACAACTATGACGGAAAGGCAAGTTTTACGCTTGATTTTACATTGTTTTTACTTTGTTTTTTTATTTACCCAATTTCATATTGCATGTTTCTTTTTTAATCTATATAATATTTATATCAATTATTATGAAAGAGGGGGATTTTTTGAAAAAATCAACAAAACGTTTTATCCTAATAGCAATTATTGTGATTCTTGCAATTATTGTTATTTCTGTTTTTTCTTATCTTAAAAACCGTACACACTTTAATAATGCAGATGTTTCTGGAAATATCGGTGGAAATTACTACAATTCTGGTCTATTTTGTGAACATAATGATACGGTATACTTTGCAAATCCTTATGACGACTATGCTCTTTATAAAATGACTCCACAAGGAACCAATGCAGAGAAATTAAGCTCGGATAAAGTATCTTTTATCAATGCTGATAACCATTACATCTATTATGTTCGTGACAATATATCAAAATCACATTCCGGGTCCTCTTTAGGATTTATTCAGCAGGCTTCTAATGGCTTATGCAGAATCAATCACAATGGCAAGGATACACTTCTTTTAGATGCAGACCCATCCCTTTATGCTGCTTTATCCGGAAACTACATTTATTATATTCATTATGATAAGGAAACAGCTTCTACACTTTATAAAGTAAAAATTGATGCTACGGAAAAACAGAAAGTAGATGCTTCTCCGCTTCTACTTTCTCCAGCAGCAAATGGAACACTCTGTTACAACGGAGTATCCGGAAACCACAATATATGGTCATTTAATGCTTCAAATGATGGCTCTTCTCTCCTTTATGAAGGAAATTGTTGGAATCCAATTGATGATGGTTCTTACATTTATTTTATGGACTGTGAAAACGATTATCACCTAACTCGTATTGCTAAAAACGGACAAGAGAAAACAGACCTTTCTCAATGCCGCGTGGATTGCTATAATGTCTATGGAGATTATGTCTATTATGAAAAAAATGACATTAACAATGACATTCATATGTTTTGTCGGAAATCCTTATCCCCTTCTGGGGAAGAAGAAGTGATTGCTGATGGAGTTTTTTGTGACATTAACATCACCTCTAATTATGTATACTTCCGAAACTTTAATAATCAGGATGAATTTTTCCAAACACCTACTACCGGTGCCATTGATGTCGAGCCATTTTCTTTTGAAACAAAATAAGCATTATAAAGCCAAACAGGAACCAAAGATTTTTTCTTTGATTCCTGTTTTTTATCTGTTTCATTATCTGTTTAAAAATCAAAAAGCGAAAGCTGATTAGATTCTGGTAAATCTCCTAAAATTCCAAGATCATCCATTAAGTCAATAACCGTCTTTGATACCTTCGTTCTTTGTCTGAAATCATCCTTTGACAGGAATTTTCCATCCTTTGCAGCCTCTACTACAGCATCTGCCGCCTTATCTCCCAATCCTTCAATAGAATCCAAGGATGGCATAAGTTTTCCATCGATAATCTGAAATGCATGTGCCTTTGCCGTAAATAAATCAACCGGCAGGAATTCAAATCCTCTTGCATACATCTCTTGTACAATTTTCATATCTTTATAGGTATCTTGCTCTTTCTTACTCAAAATATCCTTACGTCGCTCATAATCCGCCATAAAATAATTAAGCTTATCCTTACCCTGACACATCAGTTCATAATTGAACGCCGTTGCTCGAATACTGAAAAATGCGGCATAATAAGCAAGTGGATAATATACTTTGCAATAAGCAATACGCCAAGCCATCATTACATATGCTGCGGCATGTGCCTTTGGGAACATATATTTAATCTTTTTACAAGACCAAATATACCAATCCGGTACACCATGTTCCGTCATAATTTCTTCCCATTCCGGCTTTAATCCCTTTCCCTTTCGTACACTTTCCATAATGGTGAAGGAAAGTTCACTTTCGATTCCCATGTTAATCAGATAAATCATAATATCATCACGGGTACAAATTGCCGTAGAAATGGTTGCTTTTCCCTCTTCAATCAAGGTCTGGGCATTTCCTAACCACACATCCGTACCATGAGACAGCCCGGAAATACGAATCAAATCAGAAAAAGACTGAGGATTGGTATCAATTAACATCTGAATAACGAAATCTGTACCAAACTCCGGTATTCCCAATGAGCCCAGCGGACAACCACCAATATCTGCCGGTGCGATGCCAAGTGCTTCGGTACTTTGAAACAGTGACATAACTTTTTTATCATCTAACGGAATCTTTTGTACATCAATTCCTGTTAAATCTTCCAACATACGAATCATGGTAGGATCATCGTGTCCAAGAATATCCAGTTTTAACAAGTTATGGTCGATGGAGTGATAATCAAAGTGTGTTGTGATAATCGGCGTTGTCATATCATTTGCCGGATGCTGCACCGGAGTAAACGTATTGATTTCCTCTCCTACCGGAAGTACAACAATTCCTCCCGGGTGCTGTCCGGTCGTTCTTCGTACTCCTACGCAACCTTGTACGATACGGTCAATCTCACAATTTCTCTTTCGTACTCCACGTTCTTCATAATAATTTTTAATATAACCAAATGCAGTTTTATCTGCCAGGGTACCAATGGTTCCAGCACGGAAGGTTTGTCCGTACCCGAAAATAACTTCACAGTAAGCATGTGCCTTACTTTGGTATTCTCCTGAAAAGTTCAAGTCGATATCAGGCTCTTTATTTCCCTTGAATCCCAAGAATGTTTCAAATGGAATATCGAACCCTTCTTTTTTGAGTTCTGCCCCACACTTCGGACACTTTCGGTCTGGCATATCACATCCGGCTCTTCCGCTAAATGCTTTTACCTCCGGGGAATCAAAATCACTAAAATGACACTCCGGGCAATAATAATGCGGAGACAGCGGATTTACTTCGGTAATACCGGACATGGTCGCCACAAAGGAAGAACCTACGGAACCACGGGAACCTACCAGGTATCCATCCTCGTTTGACTTCCACACCAATTTCTGGGCAATGATATACATAACGGCATATCCATTGGAAATAATGGAATTCAATTCTCTCTCCAAACGCTCATATACAATACTTGGAAGCTCTTCTCCGTATATCTCATGTGCCTTATTGTAACAAATATCTCTTAACATCTGGTCCGAATTTTCAATTACCGGCGGGCACTTATCCGGACGCACCGGTGCTATCCGCTCACACATATCGGCTATCTTATTGGGGTTGGTAATAACTACCTCCTCTGCCTTTTCATCTCCCAGATATGCAAATTCTGCCAACATTTCTTCTGTTGTTCTTAAAAATAATGGTGCCTGGTCATCTGCGTCCTTAAATCCTTTTCCTGCCATTATGATACGACGATACACCTCGTCCTCCGGATCAAGAAAATGTACGTCACAGGTAGCTACCACTAACTTATTAAACTGCTCGCCTAACTTTACAATTTTGCGGTTAATATCTTTTAGTTCTTCTTCTGATGCTACCGTTGGACTATCTCCTCGTAACATAAATGCATTATTTCCAAGCGGCTGAATCTCCAGATAATCATAAAATCGTACCAAACGTGCAATTTCTTCTTCGGAACTTCCACGCAAAATTGCCTGATACAATTCTCCCGCCTCACATGCGGAACCTATCATTAACCCTTCTTTATATTTTAAAAACTCACTCTTTGGTATTCGCGGTTGTCTGTGGTAATACGTCAAGTGAGACTCCGATATCAAACGGTACATATTAATTCTTCCCGTATCATTCAGGGCTAAAATAATCGCATGATGTGAAGGAAGTTTTTTAATATTATCTACCGATGTATTTCCCATTTCATTGACCTGCTCCAAGGTCTCAATGCCACGCTCTTTTAACATTTCAATGAATTTCACAAAAATCTCGGCAGTACATGCAGCATCATCCACTGCTCTATGGTGATTATCCAAGGAAATTTTCAAAGCCTTAGCAACCGTATCCAGTTTAAAACGGTTTAACTGAGGCATCAATACTCTTGCCAATGCCACGGTATCAATTACTGTATATTCACACTTAAATCCCTGACGTTCGCAATTTTTACTGATAAAACTCATATCAAATCCTGCATTATGTGCTACCATGATCGCACCCTCACAGAACTTCAAAAATTCCGGTAAAATCTCTTCGATTTTCGGAGCATCCAGTACCATATCATCCCGAATACTGGTCAATTCTTCAATTTTAAAAGGAATTGGTACCTCCGGATTAACAAACGTTGAAAAACGGTCTGTAATTTTTCCATTTACTACCTTTACCGCACCGATTTCTATGATTCGATTATTCAAAGGGCTAAATCCTGTGGTTTCCAAGTCAAATACCACATATGTATCATTCAGACTTTGTCCTTGAGGATTTTCAATGATACTCTTTAAATCATCTACCAAATATGCTTCTACACCATAGATAACTTTGAAATCATCATCCGGTGAAACTGCATGATTTGCATCCGGAAACGCTTGCACATCACCATGGTCTGTTATAGCGATTGCCTTATGTCCCCATTTCATTGCACGTTTAATGATGTCCTTTACTTCTGAAACACCATCCATATCACTCATTTTTGTATGACAGTGAAGTTCCACACGTTTTTGCGGACTGTTGTCCATTCTAATAGAGGTAAAGTCCGGTATCTTCTTAATTCCGGCTATGGAACCAATAGTAAGCTCACCATCAAACTTATCAATGGTCGTGACACCTTTTATCTTTAAAAACGCTCCTTTTTTCACCTCGGCAGTAATATCCGGTACAAATTCATTTTTGGAAAACATTTTCACCATAATGGTATCTGTAAAATCCGTAATAGCAAACATTATAATTGTCTTTTCGTTTCGGATTTCTCTGGTCTCTAAACTTAGAATCTGTCCACGAATTACAACTTCTCCCATTTCTCCGAGAATTTCTTTGATTTCAATAGTTTCTTCATCAAAGTCCCTGCCATATACCACATCCGGATTATCGGAACGTTTGAATCCTCCGCCATATCCACCGGAAAATCCACCTTTCTTGAATCCGCCTTTTGGCTTTTCTCCCTTTGGTGCTTCCTTCTTTTCCTCTTTTTTCTCCGGAACCGGGGCTGCTTCTAAAAGCACAGAATCCGGTGAAAAAGGTGCTGCTTCGCCCATTTCTTCACTTGGTACCACTTCCACAAGTTCTGGTTCTTCTGCATTATGACCTTGTGCCAATGAGGATTTACTTACAATACTCTTTACTTCGTTTTCAATTTGAATATCACTGTTCTTCTTATATTTCTTTTCTTGAGGTTCTACATAATTAACCTGAATATTAATATCCATTCCACAACGTTCACAAATGATTTTTTCCAAAATCCGCACAATTTCTTCGGTACGCTGTCTTGCAATCACCGAATCTTCCAATGTGAGAATAAGCTTATTTTCCTCTGGAAATTCCATTTTTGCCATTCGCAGCACATTGTATTCTAAAAGACTGTATTCTCGAAATTCTTCTAAAATACTATCCTTGTATACATCCATCAGTTTTTGGGGATTATACTGCCCTGACAACTGATACTTCTCAATAATTTTTATAGAAACGTCATGATGTGGAAAAAGCTGTTTTTTGATATTATTTTCCAAGTGGAAAATATTGCTTTTCCAAATCAGTCTTGTACTAAGAAGGTACACCCGAAGTCTATCTCTTTGCCGATTGGTAGATACTTTTGTTACTTCTACATCTGCCAATAGCTTCTCCATATCCTGGTTTACCTTAAGTTCCGGAAAAACATCAAAAAACAGCTTACTCATTCTTATTCACTCCAATGTAATAACTCATATCGAAGAGCTTCTAACAGTTCTTCTTCTTTTACTTTTTTATATACTTCGCCGTGTTTGATAATCAGACCTTCGCCAATTCCACCTGCAATTCCGATATCGGCTTCCTTGGCTTCACCCGGTCCATTTACTACACATCCCATTACTGCAACTTTTATATCTAATGGAATATCCGCTACCATATCTTCTACTTTATTTGCTAATCCGATTAAATCTATTCGGGTTCTTCCACAGGTAGGGCAAGACACTACTTCTATACCGCCTTTGCGAAGTCCCAACGTTCTTAATATAATCTTTGCAGATTTAATCTCCTCAAGGGGATCTCCTGTTAAGGACACTCGAATGGTATCTCCGATTCCTTGTCCTAAAATCATTCCCAGTCCCATAGCGGACTTAATATTTCCACTGGTAACTGTCCCTGATTCTGTAATACCTACATGTAATGGATAATTGGTTTTATCTGCTATTAATTCATGTGCCTTTACACACATTAAAACATCTGAAGACTTAATACTGATTACCAGATTGTCATATCCCATATCTTCAATGATATGTACCTTATCCAAAGCACTTTCTACAATTCCTTCTGCTGTAACTCCGTGATACTTTTCTATCAGGTCTTTCTCCAAGGAACCACTGTTTACTCCTACACGAATTGGAATATGCCGCTCCTTTGCCACATCAATCACAGCTTTTATTTTCTCTTTGGAGCCGATATTTCCCGGATTAATACGAATTTTATCTGCTCCATGTTCCATGGCTGCAATGGCCAAACGATAATCAAAATGAATATCCGCAACCAACGGAATCGTAATTTGTTTTTTTATTTCCTCTAATGCCTTTGCAGCTTCCATGGTTGGTACTGCACAGCGGATAATATCGCATCCCGCTGCTGTCAACTTTCTAATCTGCTCTACGGTTCCTTTGATGTCTTCTGTCTTTGTATTTGTCATAGACTGAATTAAAATAGGATTATTTGCTCCTATTTTTTTATTTCCAATCTGTACTTCTTTGGTTTTCTTTCTTACTATTGTTGTTTCCATATGATATTCTCCTAAAAGATATTTCGAATGTCATTAAACATAACAAATACCATCAATGCCATCAAGGCTACAAGTCCAATAAAATGAACCATACCTTCTTTTTCTGGATTTACTCGTTTTCCGCGAATCGCTTCAATAATTAAAAATACCAGGCGTCCTCCATCCAATGCCGGAATTGGTAATAAATTCATCACTCCAAGGTTGGCAGAAAGGAAAATACAAATATTCAACATACTCAAAAATACAAGATAAGCTCCTCCGGAACTTTGACTTGCATCATAAGTGTCTCCAATATTTTTTACAATTCCAACAGGTCCGCTTAAGTCATTTACGCTAACTCCACCAGTTATTAAAAGCCGTAGGCTTTCTACCGTAGAATTAATCCAATATCGTACTTCATAAAAGCTATGTGTAAAAGTCTCTACCACATTGCCACGTTCTCTTACAAGGGATCCACGGATGCCCATCATATAGTTTCCGTTTTCTTCGTCTAACTTGGGCTGAAGTGTTACTTCATGCTTTTCTCCGTCACGTTCATATACTACTTTTACCTCTTTTCCCGGATAAAAGAAAGAATACATGCTGACCTCACGATAGAAATGAACTTTATGTCCATTTAGGGAAATGATTTCATCTCCTGCTTTAAGTCCTGCCTCTTGTGCCGGATATCCGTCCATAACATCTGTAATTACCGGTTTGTCATATCCTACACAAATCATAATAATTAAAGCAAATGCCCATGCCATAATAAAATTAAACACAGGACCTGCAGCTACAACGCTGATGCGAGCCCAGACAGACTTATTATTAAACGCTCCTTCGTCTGAGCTGTCACCGTCTTCCCCTTCCATCATGCAGGCTCCACCAAAAGGTAATAATTTAATAGAATACTTTGTTTCTCCTTTTGTAAAGCCAACTAAAGTAGGTCCTAATCCCAAGCAAAATTCATTTACTCGAATTCCATTCTTTTTCGCCAAAAGAAAGTGTCCTAATTCATGGAATAATATAATAATGCTAAAGATTAAAATTGCTATAATAATTTTCATACTACCACCTGCTCTCTATAAATGCGTATGTCTCTGCTTCTGTCTCAAGAATCTTATCTACATCAGGCTGTTGAATGTATTGAATATTTTCCATAGATTCGCCGATTATTTCCGGTATTTCTAAAAAAGATATCTTTCGATTTAAAAATAATGCTACTGCTTTTTCATTTGCTGCATTGAATATAGTTGGAACATTTCCACCTTGTTTCATTGCCTGAATTGCAAGTTTTAATCCTGTAAAAGTTTCTGTATCCGGTGCTTCAAAGGTCAAATTAGACAACTGATAAAAATCCAGTTTTTCGCCAGATAAATTTCTCCGGCTGGGATAGTAAAGTGCATATTGAATCGGTAATCGCATATCCGGAGTTCCCAGTTGTGCAATTACTGCTCCATCCGCATATTCTACCATGGAATGAACAACACTCTGTGGATGTACCACTACCTGAATCTGCTCTAACTCTACTCCAAACAGCCACTTTGCTTCCATCACTTCTAACCCTTTATTTACAAGGGTTGCTGAATCAATTGTAATTTTTCTTCCCATAGACCAATTTGGATGTTTTAATGCATCTTCTACCTGAACCTTACTAAGTTCTTCTCTTTTTTTACCACGGAAAGGTCCACCTGATGCTGTCAGCAAAATCTTATGAATTTTATTATCTGCCTTTCCTTGTAAACATTGGAAAATAGCGCTATGTTCACTATCTACCGGAAGAATTGCAACTCCTTTTCGTGCTGCCAAAGGCATAATTAAGTGACCTGCTGTCACTAAAGTCTCTTTATTAGCCAGTGCAATATCCTTCCCTGCTTCAATTGCTGCAATGGTTGGTCGTATTCCCAACATTCCTACAATTGCAGTTACTAGTATCTCTGCCTCCGGTATCACTGAAACTTCCAGTAACCCTTCCATTCCATATACCACGTTGACTTCTATGTCACGCAAATTATTTCTTAAGGCATTTGCGTCTTTTTCTTCCCATACAGCCACAAGTTTTGGATGAAATTCGCGTACTTGCTTTTCCAACAGTGTAATATTTCTTCCGGCAGCCATAGCTACTACCTGAATATCCCCCTGTTCTCTTACCACATCCAACGTCTGTGTTCCTATAGAACCAGTTGAACCTAATATTGCAATTTTTTTCATATCTAAACCTCGTCTATATTAAATGCAATGCAAGATAATAAATAATCGGTGCTGTAAAAATAACACTATCAAAGCGGTCTAAAATTCCACCATGTCCCGGTATTAATTTTCCATAGTCTTTAATGTCGTAGTTACGTTTGATTGCTGACGCAGCCAAGTCTCCTACCATAGAAATCAAAGCTCCTACCGCACTAATTCCTGCCAGTACAAAAATATATTCTGTAGAAATTTCCATCTGATTCTTAAAAATAAATCCATAAATGATAGTAAGTAATGCTGCTCCAAGCACTCCGCCAACAGCACCTTCTACGGACTTCTTCGGACTTAATTTCGGTGACATTTTGTGTTTTCCGATTAACATTCCCACACAGTATGCGCAAGTATCACATCCCCAGGAGCACAAGAAAATCAGCCATACAATGTATGTGCCTGCCGGAAGTTCTCTTGTCTGGTAAATACAAGACAGCATTACTGCAACATAAAAAACTCCTAAGAATCCTGCAAACACCTGATCTGCCTTGAATTTTGGGAAAGAAAATACATATACTGCCATAATTACAATTAAAGTTCCCAAAACAAACATCATTGAGTCTGGTATAAATTTCCATAATAAATCAGCATAATACACAACAACAGCTATGTACCCTACTGCTCCAACCAAAGTTTTTTCTATCTGAAATACTCGGTATAGTTCAAATACTCCAATCAGTGAAACAATTGTAAGACCTGCCAGTAATACATTTCCACCGGTTATAATCAATGCAAGTGCTACTGCCACTAATACAATTCCACTTAATAAGCGTGTTTTAAACAATCTTACTCCTCCTTTATCCCACCATAGCGTCTATCTCTACTATTATAGTCTTCGATAGCTTTTACTAATTCCTTTTTCGTAAAATCCGGCCATGGTACATCTGTAAAATATAATTCTGTATATGCTAATTGCCATAACAGGTAATTTGAAATTCTCTGTTCACCACTGGTACGAATCAACAAATCCGGATCCGGTATATCTGCGGTATCTAAATAACTTTGAAATTTCTCCTCGTCCAATTCTTCTACCGGAAATGGATTTTCCTGATACTCTTTCAGCATTTTTCGCATACCGCGAAGCATCTCATCTCTACTTCCATAATTAATCGCAATTTGAAAGTTTAAACCATCTTGATACTTTGATGCTTCTTCAAGCTTTGCGATACTTTCTTGAATATCTGCATCTAATTTTGATTTGTCACCAATAATACGAACCCGCATATGATTCTTTTCCGCTGTCTTAATGCAATTTTTCATGTAATTGCGCAATAGCTTCATTAATGCATCTACTTCTTCTTTGGGACGACTCCAATTTTCTGTGGAAAATGCATACACCGTCAAATATTTTACACCAAGGTTCCACGCTTCCCGACATATGGTTTCTACGTTTTTTGCCCCTTGTGTATGTCCGAAGTTTCTTGGCATTCCATGCTGTTTTGCCCAACGACCATTTCCATCCAGAATAATTGCTATATGCTGTGGAACATTCATACTTCCACCTCCTATATTTTCCTACGATTCAAAAGGGACACGAACTAATGTCATGTCCCCTGAAATCTTATACGGTAAGAATTTCCTTTGTTTTTTCATCTACCGCTTTATCTACTTTGACAATATAATTATCTGTCAGTTTCTGTACATCATCTTCTAACTGTTTTACTTCATCCTCTGAAACTTCATTGGATTTTCCAAGTTTTTTCCACGCATCATTTGCATCTCTTCGGATATTTCGAATTGCTACTTTTGCATTTTCGCCCTTTTTCTTAACATCCTTTGCTAATTCTTTTCTGCGTTCCTCTGTCAGTTCCGGAAATACTAAACGAATTACTTTTCCGTCGTTTGTTGGATTGATTCCTAAATCAGAACTCATAATCGCCTTTTCGATTTCTCGTACCATGCTTGCTTCCCATGGCTGAATCTGAATCATACGAGGTTCTGGAACAGAAACATTTGCAACCTGCTGAATTCCTGTTGGAGTTCCGTAATAATCAACCTTAAGTTTATCTAAAACATGCGGATTAGCACGTCCTGCTCTGATTGAGCTATATTCTTCCAATAAGTTCTGCAATGATTTTTGCATCTTATTATCATACTGTTGTAATCTTTCATCCATAAAAAAATCCTCCAAAGATTATATTGTTATTTTAAACAGTAACTTTCGTTCCTGAAAATTCACCACTTACTGCCTTTACAATGCTATTTTCTTCATTCAATCCAAATACATACATTGGCATCTTATTTTCCATACACATAACAGAAGCAGTCAAATCTACTACCGCAAGTTTCTTGTCAATAACTTCCTGTATAGATACTTCGTCATATTTCACTGCATTTGGATTTACCTTCGGATCACTGTCATACACACCGTCAATTGCTTTTGCCAGAAAAATTCCTTCTGCTTCAATTTCAATTGCGCGCAAAACGGTTGCTGTATCGGTTGAAAAATAAGGATGACCTGTTCCGCCAGCGAAAAAGCATACCATTCCTTTGCCAAAATATTTGTTTGCTCTATCCTTAGAGAATAACTTTGTAAAAGAACCACATTCAAAAGGTGTCAGTACTTGTGTCATCATTCCAACAGAGCGGAATATTTCTGATACATAAATGCAATTCATAACTGTTGCTAACATACCTATCTGGTCTGCCTTGGTTCTGTCAATTGTCTCGCTTGTTCTTCCACGCCAGAAATTGCCGCCACCAATTACAATTCCAATCTCTGTTCCTGCATCTACAAGCTGTTTTACCTGTTTTGCCACTTCTGTAACAGTAGGCTCATCAAAACCAGTATGTTTTTCACCAGCTAAGGCTTCACCGCTTAACTTTAATAATATTCTTTTCATCCTATAAACCCTTCTTTTCATCAAAAAGGCTGTTTACATCTACATCCGCATAGCACTGAGAACAGAATCCTTCGATAACTGCTCCATTGTTAATCTGTACAGAACGAGATTTGATATTTCCCATAACAACTGCGGAAGTATCTACCACTACTGGTCCCTGTACATCGATATCACCTTTGATTGCACCTGCAATAACTGCACTGGAAGCAGAAATATTACCAATTACCACGGAACCAAGACCGATTTTTACAGTTCCAGTTGTTGTAATTTCACCCTCGATTTTTGCTGCATCTGCAAAAAATTCAGCTGCATCAGAGTTACCTTTGATGCTACCAGTTACTGTCATTTTTCCATTACAATGAACATTTCCATCGATTTTCCCGCGTAATTCAAAAGATCCTGTTGATTCCAAATTACCTGTTAAAGATGTTCCTTCGGTAATAATAGTTACTTCATCTGATACTTCTTTTGGCATATTATCTGTTGTTTCAGTATTCACAGTTTTTTCCTCCGTTTTTGTTTCTTCTACTGTTTTTGCTGCTTCTTCTTTCTGATTCTTTTCAATTACACTTTCCAATGTTTCTTCAGTTTCATCTACTTTTTCAAAAAGTCCTTCTAACTTTTCCAGTTCAGACTTTACATCTACTTCTTCTTCCAATGTATTTACACCAGTATCTGCCTGTTCCTGTTCTTCTTTTTTCTCTTCTTCTTTTACTTCTTCCCCTGGCATTAATTCATTGACTGCCTGTGAAAGGTCGTCCTTAAAATCTTTAAAAAAACTCATATATGTACCTCCATAATTTTATTTTACTTTACACTGTCAGCTGGTATATGCTGAATCAGCTTTGTATTTTCATCAATAGGCAGTAATTCAACGCCCATTGCCTGTAACTGATCTATCATCGGTCCTAACGCATCAACCGTAGTTCCTTTTGTAGCTGCATCATGCATCAAAACAATTGATGTATCATACTTTTCTACATCTGTAATAACATTCTGAACCAACTCATCTGCTGTATACGCCTGGCTGGTTGCATCTCCACTGGCTACATTCCAATCATAGTATGTAATTCCTTCCTGATTCAGATAACGAATAAATTCCGTCATATCAATATTGCTTACCTGATTGCTGCTTCCTCCCGGAAAACGCATGATATTCGGCTCTACACCTGTTATCTCCGCAAGATAACTACGCAAATGATTCACATCTTCTTCAAAAGCATCCAAGGAATCATATATTACACTATACTTATGCGTAAATGAATGCATTCCCAATGTATGTCCCTCTGCAATTATTCGCTGATACAGTGCTTTTGATTCTTCATCTTCCTTTCCTATTACAAAAAAGGTTGCTTTGACATTTTTTTCTTTTAAAATGTCCAAAATCTTAGCGGTATTTTCACTTGGCCCATCATCAAACGTAAGATATACCTTCTGAGTTTGTCCTTCTACCTTCTTATTTCCAGTGTTTGCCTGCGCCTGTATTTGCGCATCTGTATTAGCCTCCGTACTCTGAACATCCGTAGTATCTGCCCCATTCTCCTGTGGCAAAGTACTATCTTGTGTTTGCTCTTTTTCCGGAACCGATGCACTTTTTGTATCTCCGCTTTCCGCTATCTGTTCAGCTGAAATCATTGATTCCGCTATCTTATCTACTTTGCTTTCTAACGAAAATAATTTTACCAATAATGTAACAATCAATATCATTGACATTAGTACCCACAATGCCAACGTCATTACAATTGTACTTTTGATTCTATTAATTCTTCGGCGACGCAAACGTTGCTCCCGTAATCCACCAGTTGCTTTATCTTCCATGTAATGCCCTCCCAAGATATTGTAACACATTTTTCTCAAAACGCATTAAAAATATGCGAAAAAATATGTACTATTTTTTCGCCTTTTTTTCAAAATATTCTGAAAATTTATCTTTTTATAAGCGGGGCGTTTTTTGCAATAGGATATAATTTCCTATTACATGAAAAAAGGAGCACTCCACTTTATATGGAATGCTCCTTTGGGTTCATCACTAATTATTTCAACTGTGCTGCTACTTCTGCTGCGAAATCTTCTTCTTTCTTTTCAATTCCTTCGCCTGTTTCAAAACGAACAAACTTCTTAACACTAACAGTTGTTCCAACTTCTTTAGATACCTGCTCTAAGTATTTTGCAACGGACTGTTTTCCGTCTTCAGCTTTTACATAAACCTGATCTAATAAGCAGATTTCTTTAAATTCTTTATTCAAACGTCCTTTAATCATTCCATCAATAACTTTTTCTGGTTTCTGGGATTCTTTTGGATCGTTCATAATCTGAGCACGAAGAATTTCTTCTTCATGTTTCTTATATTCATCACTGATTTCATTTTCAGAAACATACTTTGGATTTAAAGCTGCAATCTGCATTGCAATGTTTGTTAAAGCTTCTTTTACTGTATCATTTACAACAGAAGTTTCTGCTTCAACAACAACGCCGATTCTACCGCCACCATGTACATAAGAAACAACGCATCCGTTTTCTGCAACAACCTTTTCAAATCTTCTGATTGTAAGATTTTCACCGATTACTGCAACTTTTTCAATCAATGCATCCTTTACAGTCTTAGAAGTATCTGCATTCCAGTTTTCTGCCATAAATGCATCAATATCTGCTGCGTCAGATTCTACTGCCTGTTTTGCAACTGCACTTACGAACTCCTGGAAAGTTTCATTTTTAGCAACGAAGTCTGTTTCGGAGTTAACTTCTACAACTGCTGCTGTCTTATCATCTTTCATTACAACTGCACAAAGACCTTCTGCTGCTACTCTACCAGCTTTCTTTTCTGCCTTTGCCTGTCCATTTTTTCTTAAGAATTCAACTGCTGCTTCCATATCTCCATTAGTTTCATTTAAAGCTTTCTTGCAATCCATCATTCCTGCGCCAGTTGCTTCTCTTAATTCTTTTACCATTGCTGCTGTAATAGCCATCTTAATCTCCTCCATAAAATCCTATCTTTTAATTGAGGACAGGCAAAGCTGTCTGTCCTCTTACATTCTAATCTAATATTACAGATTCTTATGCTTCTTCGTTTACTTCTTCTTCTGCAAAAGCTTCATCTGTTTCAATTGTTCCCTGGTTTGCTTCGATAACAGCATCTGCCATTTTAGCAACGATTAATTTTACTGCACGGATAGCATCATCGTTACCTGGAATTACATAATCTAATTCTTCTGGGTCACAGTTTGTATCACAAATACCGATAAGTGGAATTCCTAATGTATGCGCTTCCTGTACGCAGATTCTTTCTTTCTTAGGGTCTACAACGAAAATAGCATCTGGAATCTTCTTCATATCCTTGATTCCACCAAGGTTCTTTTCTAACTTATCCCATTCTTTCTTTAATTCATTAACTTCTTTCTTAGGTAATACATCGAAAGTTCCGTCTTCTGCCATTGTTTCGATTGCTTTTAATCTTGCAATACGGCTCTGAATGGTCTTGAAGTTTGTTAACATACCACCTAACCATCTCTCGTTAACATAGAACATTCCACAACGCTCTGCTTCTGCCTTAATAGCATCCTGTGCCTGCTTCTTTGTTCCAACGAAAAGAATTGTACCGCCTTCTGCTGCGATATCAGAAACTGCCTTGTAAGCTTCATCAACTTTTCCTACAGACTTCTGTAAGTCAATGATATAAATACCATTTCTTTCTGTGTAGATGTATGGAGCCATTTTAGGATTCCATCTTCTTGTCTGATGTCCGAAATGAACACCTGCCTCTAATAACTGTTTCATTGAAATAACGCCCATTTTTCTTACCTCCATTGGTTAAATTCTTCCATATGCTTCTTACCAAAAAGCTACCGATAGGGCACCGGCTTTTCAGTCCACATATGTGTTTTTTGATTAATTGCCTCAAAGATTATATCACAAAGAATTTCTTCTGACAATACTTATTGTGCTTTTTCGCTTAAAATTTTAATAATTTCGTCCTGGCTTGCTCCCATAGGAATTTGATGGGTTCCAACCATAATATTTTCATCTTGCTTTGAATCTGTTAAATACTTGTTAAATGCTGTCGCATCAGATATTAATCCGGCTTCAAATAATTTTTGACTTACCACATCTGAATATTCTCCCGGCAATACGTCAATGGTCTTTATCTCCGGTTCTGTTGCCACCGGCTGCTGTTGTGACTCATCCGGAAGAATTTGTCCTTCGTCTTGAACTTGAGGAATTGTATTATCCTGACTATTATTTTCCTCTGCTCCATCCTCTGTTCCATCTTCCGCTTTATCGGAAGCATTTTCTTCCTGGTCATTTGTATCATTTGGCGTTTCCTCTTGTTTTTCTTCCATAACCATACCAAGAAGTCTCGCCCGTTCTATGATTTCGGCATCTGTTAATTTTTCTTTTTCTTTTCCTGATAAAGCAATTCCCATAATAATAGCTGTGCAGATAATTCCAACACCAAGTCCGCGTAAATAATATTTCAGTTTCATAGTATTATATATCTTCCTCTCTGAACAATCCTATTATCAATTTTACTTCTCCAACTCCCATATCCAGTTCTTTTGCAATTTCCACAGCATCCATTCCATCTTTATGCATTTGTAAAATCTGTTGTTTCTGATTTTTTTCCTGTACTTGCTGTTCTGTTTTTTCCTCTATCTCTTCGATAATTTTTGCTGTTTCTTCGGACGGTTCACTTTTTTCTAATGGTTGTTCTAAAAATTCCTGTGATTTTTCAATGGTCTGTTCTATGTTTCCCTGCAATTCTTCTAAATGAATTGCTAACTGTGCCATTTTTCCGGCATATGTTGTCAACTCAGAATGTTTATCATTTAGCATGCTATACAAGAACATAACTTCATTGTGGGTTTTATTGATAGATTCCAATACCGTATCTGAGTATTCACTGATTGCTTTGATTTTCTCATTTGTTTCTTTATCTAAAGCACGTTCTACTTCTTCCTTCGACTGTTCTATAGTTTCTTCAATTACCTCGTCAATTCTATCACTAATTTTTTGTTCTGCATCTTTCATACTGCGATCCATGATACGCTGTATTTCTTCCGAACTTAGTTCAGCCATCTTGCTTACTTCTTTATTTGAGAGTTTCTCCATGACAAAAAAGCTGGCAACCATCATAATAACACCTATTACGATTAAAACAATTTCTATTGCTGTCATAACTTCTACCTATATCTTGATATCAAATCCGCTTTTTACAGACTTTTCTATCACCTTTCCGTCTTTCTTTTTTTCCTTGTTTTTCTTCTTTTGTTGGTTTACATATTCGTTACTTCCCTTTTCTTTGGCATCGTAACGCTTTTGCTGATTTTCTGCATCATCTGCATGAGTAACCTGCTTCATATGATGTATCGTTTCTTTACTAAACTGTGTCTGAATATTTTGCTGCTCCATAAAGGGTTTATTGTCCTCATTTTGTTTCAGCGTACTAACATCTTGTGTTCTTTGAATCATTCCATTAAATTCAACAGGTCTGATTGACATCTAATCAACTCCTTCTATAACGGTTTTACCACTATCTCACCTTGTTTTTTCACAAACTTTGAATGAGATACTGTGCCTTTTACATTATAGCTAACATCAGATATCGTAATGGAAGCACCTTGATAAATGCTTCCCTTTACATTTACTTTTGCATCTGTTTCTAACTGAATTTCTTCGTGAAGCTTTACAAATTCTTCACGAAACTTTACTATTTCTTCCTGTTTTTCCTTATAGGTCCTGGCTACAGTTTGTACCTGTGCGATTGTGGCAGGATTGATTTTTTCTTTTTTTGCTACTCGCTCACTGTAATTCACAAGAATTGGTTTTAGTTTTTCCAGCTCTTTATTTGTATCTAATATCTGCTTCTGCAAGAAATTATATCTTTCTTTTACCTCTGGCGCAACTCCCACTTCAATCCTTGTGATAGTTCCCATATCAGAACCGATAGTCTGTGCCTCTACTAAACTTCCCGCACGAATTACACCACCTGTAACAAATCCCTTCTTCCCGCTTACGCGTATCTCGGTGGCTGCTGAAACCTGACTATGTAAAATAGAACCAGCCTCAATAAATCCTTCTGATACAACCGTAGCATTTTCAATGAATTTTGTAATAATGTTTCCTTTTGCTTCAACTTTTCCCTTATTCATTCCATGGATTCCACGCTTTACTATGATTTGACCACCTGCAAAAAGTACTGCGCCTTCTACTACTCCATCTATAACAATATCGCCTTTTGCTTTTACAGAAAATCCACTTTTTACATTTCCCTTTATAGAAACATTTCCATCATATGTAATATCACCGGTAGTATTATCTACATCAGCCGTCACTTCAAAAACATCTGACACGAACACTTTTCCGTTTACCAGGCTTGCATGTCCTGTCACTTCTGAATAAATCTCCGTTTTATCTTCTGATATGGAGATATTGTTTCCATATTCTAACTTTTTGTTTTTTTCCTGTCTTGCCGGAATTGGAGTTCCGAAAACATCCTGTCCTGCACATCCTTTGACAGCTTCATGCAGTTTTGCCAAAACTTGTCCTTTTTCTACTCTGCTAATGGTATTTAAATCATGATAATCTACGGTACCATCTTCATTTTTCTTTGGTTTCAAATTAGGATTTGTATTAAAAAAATACTCAATTGTAGCATCTGTTCCATTTACCGGTGGTTTTCCTTTTGCTAAAACATAATTGGTACAATATTTTCTTTCTTTTAGAAATTTCTTTATTTCTTCTTCCTGAATACCCACAATGATTTTTAACATTCTTAATTCACTAAGAATATCTTCTTCTGTCATGTTTTTTCCATTATTGGATGGAGGATAAAACCGACAAAATGCCATCATTTTATCACTTGAAACATTTACTTCCATTGTTTCATTTTCATAAAGCCCGTTCCATTCACCAATATAAACTTCTTCTGAATCCTTTTCGCTATTTACAGCACTATTCACTGCTTTTAAATCATACTTATCAAATTTCTTTTCATCAAGGTACGCAATGACTTCTTTAATTTCTACTGTTTTTCCCCCTTCTTCCGGGGCATATACTACGAGAAACACTCCTGTTTCTCTCATATCCAACTTGAAATATCCATTTCTACCTTCCATAATCTCCTCCACGCTTTCTATTAATCCGTTAATATCTCCATATAAGGTCCCATTACTTTTTTCATTTTGGTTAGTGCCTTTGTATGAAGCTGTGAAACACGCGATTCCGACACTTCTAAAATATTGCTGATTTCCTTTAAAGTAAGATTTTCATAATAATATAGTGTGATAACCTTTTGTTCTTTCTCTGTTAATACCTCTAAGGATTGTGCTAATACCCTTTTCAATTCCTCTTCTGCAACAGCATCTTCCGGCTGTGCAAAATGTGAATTTCCTCTGGCATCCATTACCGGTTCCAATCCTTGATCTACATATTCATTTAGAGAAACAAGATTCGTTATTTTTAACTGGGATTGCCAATTATTCAGTTCTTCTTCGCTTACTCCTATCTCCCTGGCAATTTCCTCGTCTTGAGCATTTCTTCCTGTTTCTGTTTCTATTTTGCGAATCGCTTCGTCAATCTTCTTTTGTTTTTGCCTTACTGTCCTTGGAATCCAATCCATTTTACGAATTTGATCTAAAATAGAACCACGAATTCTAAGGCTTGCATATGTCTCAAATTTTACTTCTTTATTTATATCGAATTTATCAATTGCATCTATCAATCCAAAAATTCCATATCCTACTAAATCATCGTATTCCACATTATATCCTAAATACATGCTCAGTCTTCCCGCTACAATCTTTACTAACGGTGCATACTCCACGATAATTTGCTCTCGTAACTCTGCTGATGGATTTTTAAAAAACTCTTCCCATAATTTTTCTCTTTCTGTTGTTTTCATTTAAAGCCCCCAAGATTTGGTTATTTCTCGGCCTGTGCTTCTTGTGTCCCCTGTGCTTTTTCCACAGTTTCTTCACTTTCTCCAGCCGTTTCACTTTCTTCAGCCTCTGTCTCCGACCCGGCATCTTCTACCTCTTCCTTGAAGTTCTTATCTAAAATTACTTTTACAACGCAGCCCGCAATATAAAATACGATTAGGACAATCACAAGAATTTTCAAAAACTGCATTGTTTCCATATGTGTTATAACAGCAACAATACTAACTACCAAACCGGCAATCAGCATAATCATCGCTGGTACTTGTTTTGTTTTCATTTGTCATCATCCTTTAAATTGTTTTTACTGTTTTTCCTACGGACTTAATACGAAATTCTCCTGTTTCTGTATAAAGCTCTACTGTTCGACCATAATTTAATCCGGTATCTTCTGCTTTTAAGGGAATTCCCATTTGTTTTAATTTTGCCTTAGATGCAAGTGCATTTCTTTCCCCAACGTTACCTATCGCAGAAAGTCCACTTACTTCAAACATTTTTGCCCCGCCTGCTATTTTAGCAACCAGTCTGCTCTTACTTGCTCCCGCAGCTATCATTCTTTTCACCAGTTCTTCAATTCCTGTATCTGCAAATTTTGCAATATTGGTATTATTTCTCATCTGTGTACTATCTGGCAACATAATATGCGCAAGCCCCCCGATTTTCGTTACGGGATCATACAATGCTATTCCAATACAAGAACCAAGTCCCAGCGTTGTAATCATATCTGGCGATTTGCATATATTCAAGTCTGCCATTCCTACTTTAATTGTAGCCATATACCTGCACTCCTTATATTTGGATTCCTAAAGATGTTAATATCTTATCATATGAATCAATATCAGGTAGTAATATGAAAAATCCCTGTATTTTCACATCATCCCCAAATTCTGTTTCAATCAAAAGAGCATTATCTCCAAACTGACCAAACTGTATTGCCGGTACACTTAAAATTGCTCCAGCCATATCAATTGCAAGGTATGGTACAGATGATGTAATACACATATTTGTCATCGTAGATAACGCTGATAAATAGGAACCTGAAATGATATTTCCAATTTCCTTTAATGCCGATAAATCAATTTCATTAAATTCTTCATTGTAATCATCCGGTCTTCCCATTAAGCGATTTACTAAATAATGGGCTGAATCCATTTTTAATAAAAACATCATACTTCCGCTGATGTCACTTTCTACTTCCAGATAAATTCCTGCAATGGTTTCTTCTTCTGCCGAAATTGCTGCCGGAAGTTCCTGAAATGTCAAAAGTTCAACTTTCGGTACATCCATATTTACTTTTAAATTAAGCATATTGGATATTGCTGTTGTTGCGTTTCCTGCACCTATGTTTCCTATCTCTCTTAACACGTCAACGTACATGTCATTTACTTGATTCAAATCAAACTTAGCCATACTGTCTCCATTTCTACTTTATTAGGAACAGGCTGTTGCCCACGTTTTAACGCTTCTGCAACAGCCTTTCATTTTCCAAAAGCTTATTTATGAATTTTCTTTTTCATCAATAATTGCATTAATATCAAAGAGTGAAATTAATTCTTCGCCGTGTTTTCCGATTCCATTGATGAAGTTGCTCTTTTCATCTTTTGCACTGGCTACCTTGTCAATTTCATCTTCGCCTAATGTTACAACTTCCTTCACTTCATCGATGATGATTCCAAGTGAACCCTGTTGTTCAACCTTTAAAATAATGATTCTGGAAGCATCTGTGAACTGATCTGGCTCTAATCCCATCTTGGTACGGATGCTCATAACCGGGACCACTTCTCCACGCAAATTGATAATGCCCGTAAAATAATTCTGTGCCTTTGGTACTCTTGTGATTTTTTGCATTCGAACAATATTATCTACATAACTAATATCTATTCCATACTGTTCGCTTCCAATTTTTACTACAATATACTGTTTTCTATCGTTTTCTAATACTGCTACATTGCTTGCCATGTTTGCGCACCCCCTACATCAATGCATTTGCATCTAAGATTAATGCTACTTCACCATCACCAAGGATTGTTGCGCCGCTAATAATCTTATTGTTGTTAATATATTTTCCAATAGATTTGATAACAATTTCTTGCTGTCCCATCAGATTATCTACTACAAGTCCGGCGAATTTTTCACCTTTCTTAACAATAACAACTGTTAAGCTTTCTTTTTCTTCCTCTGACGGTTCCATATCCAAAATCTTTTCCAAGCGAATCAACGGAATAACAAAACCACGAATATGGATTACTTCTTTGGCTTGTACATACTTAATTTCGCCAACAGGTATATCTTCGATTGTCTGAATAGAACCTAATGCAATTGCATATTTTTCATCGTGTACTTCTACCATCAAAGCCTGAATAATTGCAAGTGTCAATGGTAATCTTACAATGAATTTTGTTCCTTCGCCTAATACACTCTTAACTTCAACATCTCCGCCTAATGCTTCGATATTTGACTTTACAACATCAAGTCCTACACCACGACCGGAAATATCTGTGATTTGTTTTGTCATGGAAAAACTTGGCATGAACAAGAAATCAATGATTTCTTTCTGGCTTAGTGCTTCTGCCTGTTCCGGTGTAACCAAACCACGTTCAACAGCCTTTGCTTTAACACGTTCTGTATCGATTCCGTTACCGTCATCACTTACTTCGATAATAACGTTATTTCCTTCCTGGAATGCATTCAGGCAGATAGTTCCTTTTTCTGGTTTTCCTCGTTTTGCACGCACATCAGCGTTCTCCAGTCCATGGTCTGCTGAATTACGAAGTAAATGCTGTAATGGGTCTCCAATCTGGTCTACAACTGTTCTGTCAAGCTCTGTATCTTCACCAGTCATAACCAGTTCCATTTCTTTATTTAATTTCTTAGATAAATCACGAATCATACGAGGGAACTTATTAACTACACTTTCAATAGGTACCATTCGTACTTTCATGACAGATTCATGCAAGTTTGTTGTGATTCTTTCCAGATATTCAATCTGTTCATGGAAGGTCTGACTCTGTAAACTGCTTCCCTCTGTACTGCTGATTGATACCAATGCGTTCTTAGCAATAATCAACTCACTTACCTGATTCATTAATGCATCCAGTTTTTCAATATCTACACGCACAGTACGGTTTGTAACAGGCTTTCCTCCATTTTGCTTTTTAGCAGGTGCTGCTTTTGCTTTTTGCTGGGTTGGTGCAGGTGCTGCCTTTTCTGCAGGTGCCGGAGTCGTTTGTGCTGCCTCTGCTGTTTCCTTTTTCTCTGCAGCGGCAATTAAGTCATTATATGTTACTTTTTCTCCTACCACTTCTGCAATTTCAGAAACCGTCTTAGATACTTCTATAATTTTCTCTAATGGTGCTTCTGTTTCCAAGAAAAAGCTGAAATCATTCTCAAACTTCTCATCTTCGATATCCTGAGAGCTTGGATAATATACTAAAATATCACCATAATCTTCTACTGCTTTAAACACTAAAAATGCACGAGCCGCTTTCAGCAAGCACTCTTCCTGAATATAAACTGTGATACCATATACATTTGCGCCACGTTCTTCTGCACTTTTAATGGCATCTTTTTCCTTTTCAGATAATTCTGCATTCTGATATTTCTTTTCATATCCATTCTGTGCTGCCGGCTCTTCTTTCTTTTCTTCTGCCGGTGCAGCTTTTTCTTCCGGTGCACTTCCAGTCTCTGCTGCTAAGATATCATTCAATTCCTGAATGATTGCTTCGTTGTCTTCTGTTCCTTCATCTGAACTTTCTTTTACGTTTTCCAAATATGCATCAATTGCATCTAAGCATTGGAATAATACGTCTACCAATCCGCTGGTAACCTTCATATTTCCACTGCGCACTTCCTGGAATACATTTTCCATATCATGAGTCAAGTGCTGCATACGCTTAAATCCCATTGTACCAGCCATTCCTTTTAATGAATGTGCTGCACGGAAAATCTCATTAATCGTATCCATATTTTCTGGATCTTTTTCCAGACTCATAATGCAGTCGGATAAGTTCTGCAAATGTTCATTTGTTTCATCAATAAAAATTTCAAGATATTGGCTTACATCCATTTTAATGTACCCCCACGTTCTTAATAATTGTTGGTGCTACTTCCGTTAATGGAACCACTTCGTCTACAACGCCGGATTCTGCAATTGATTTTGGCATACCATATACTACACACGTTTCGGCATTTTGGGCTATTACATGCAATGGCTTTTGTTCTTTCAAGGAAAGAATTCCTTTTGTTCCATCTGCTCCCATTCCAGTCAACACTACACAAACAATTTTGTCAAAATCTGTTGTGCGCAATGATTCATATGTAATGTTGGCACATGGCTTCAATCCACCTATTGCAGGTTCATCATTCAAATGAATCTTGTGTTCGCTGCCTCCTGCTTTTACCACTTCCATATGCTTTCCGCCTGGTGCGATATAAACCCATCCTTTTTTCAGTATATCTCCTTCTTCTGCTTCTTTTACGGAAATTTCACTGATTTCATTCAGACGTTCTGCCATGGACTTAGTAAACCCTTTCGGCATGTGCTGTACTAAAACCATTGGAGCATCCATATTCTTTGGAAGATATGGGATTACACTTTGAAGTGCTTTCGGTCCACCTGTGGAACATGCCAGCGCTACCAGTTTCTTTCCCGCTGCTACTGCTGATTTAGATGCGGAAACACTTTTTGTTATTACTGTTTTCGCTACCGGTTTTGCTGGTGCTGTAAAACTCTTTTGTGCATTTCCACTCTTCAATACAGCTTGTAGAACACTTAACAACTTTTGTTTGAAATCTTCGCCTTTGGCCTCTATGATATTATATGGTTTGGCAACAAAATCAACCGCTCCACGTTCCATTGCAAGCATGGTCACTTCTGCATCTTCTGTCGTAGTGGTGCTTACCATAATAACGGTTGCGTTAATATGCTCTTGTTGCAATTTTTCTAGTAATTCCAGTCCATCCATTCGCGGCATATTTACATCTAAAACAACTGCATCGTATTTCGTTGTTTTTAATTTTTCGTATGCCTCCAAGCCATCTCTACATACGTCATTTGCCTGAAATATACTATCTGTGTTTATTATATCACATATAACCCTTCTCATGAGTGCAGAGTCATCGACAACCAAAATATTCTTCTTCATATTATCATCCTTTTTGCCTATTTTTGCGCTCCTGTTCAAAAATATACTTTATGATTGCTTCTCGTTTTTTCTGATCTCTTGTTAAAAATTGTACTCGGTATTCATATTTTTTCTTCCCCCTGTCTCCCTCTACTCTATTACAGGAAAGTACTCTTCCTGCATTTTCCAATAACTGATTATTATCCAAACTTCTCAATAGCATACTGATAAACAGATATTCGCCCTTTTTCCCTTCTTCTTCTGCCATAAATCGAATCCCACCACCACTTAAATCTACAGCAATCGCATGGTTTATTTCCATTTCCGGTTCATATTCTTTATGATGACGTTTTAATTCTTCTATTTCTTCTATTTTTGCTTCATCTTCTGTGATTTTATAATATTCAATATCCATGGCACATTCAAAACGAAAATACTCTCTTCGCTGGAACTTCTCTAATGGACTTTTAGGCTCCAATAAAAGCATGTACAGTCCATCCACTTTATAATGCTCCTTCACCTGAGCAACGCAGCGGTATAGTCCGTTTTTTGTATAAAAAATGCATTCATAGCGAATTCCAACAGAAAGTATTACCATCTTCCCTGCATAAATCGGCATAGATACCTCTAACAGATTATCGTTTTTGATATCCTGTACGCGGCTTTTATAAACTTTTGCCATAATGCCTTCGTTCTTTTCTTTTTCTACCTGTTGTAAAATTCGAATATCAATTTTATCTCCTATGTTAATAAGATTGGAAACCATTTCACACCTCTATTTTACTTTCTTCTATGAAGCAAATTGGAAAATAATCGTGCAACTCCTTTTTTCATTTGAAATTGAACATCTTTTTCTTCCAATAAATTTTCAGTCAATACTGCAAAAGCTTTGGATACATTCGCCTCTGGATAAGAAAGAACAACAGGCTGTTGTTGCCTTACTGCTCGTTCTAACATAGCATCTTGTGGAAGTACTCCTAAATATTCTAATTTTCCATTCAAAAACTGCTCTACTACTGTATTTATCTTATTAAATATTGCAGTGCCTTCCTCAACGGAATCCACTCGATTGGAAATCACTTTAATTCTTTTTTCATTCCATTGAAATTCGGGATTTCGATACAATACCTTCAATAATGAATAAGAATCTGTCAGAGAACTTGGCTCCGGTGTTGTTACAAGTATAATCTCCGGACTTGCCAATACAAACTCCAAAACGCTATCTGAGATTCCCGCTCCTGTATCAATAATGATAACATCTGCCATTTGATCTAATTCTTTCATACTGCTAATCAAATAATCAATTTGGTCTTTTGTAAGATTATTTACCCCTGTAATTCCAGAACCCCCGGATATAAATCCAATTCCCATTGGTCCTACTGTTATAATATCACGAATATTCTTACCGTGGTAGATTAAATCTCCAAAATTATATTTAGGAATTGTTCCAAACATAACTTCTACATTTGCCAATCCAAAATCTGCATCAACAATAATTACTCGTTTTCCGGATTTTTGCATCTGAATTGCCATATTTACTGCTATGTTTGATTTTCCAACTCCCCCTTTTCCGCTGGTAACTGTAATCACTCTTGCACTAGGTACAAGCTGTTGATTTTTTTGTTTTACAATATTTCTTAGCTGCTCTGCCTGATCCATATATTATTTTCCTCCAAGCAGAATCTTTACTATTTTCTGCATATTGAAAACTTCTATATCCTCCGGCACATTCTGTCCATATGTAACATAAGATAAATCTGCCCCAGTATATAATTTCATATTCAGCATATTTCCATAGCAGTTTGTTTCATCCAGCTTTGTAAATATCAATTTGACTTTAAACTCTTTTTGATATACATCTACAATATCTTTTAAATCGCGATATTTTGTAGTAGCACTTAACACTAAATAAATTTCCTTTTCATACTCTTCTGATGCGCCTGTAATTAAATTTTTAATATCATTACGCTGTTCTTCATTCTTATGGGATAATCCTGCCGTGTCTATCAGAATCAAATCATAATCTTTCCATTCTTTTAATGTATCATTTAATTCTTCCAGAGAATAAATAACCTTAATCGGAGTATCTAGAATATTGGCATAAGTTCTAAGCTGATCAGCAGCCGCAATACGATATGTATCCGCTGTTAACAATGCTACTTTTTTCCCTTTTTCCACTTTAAATCTTGAAGCAATTTTAGCGATTGTAGTTGTCTTTCCTACTCCCGTAGGTCCTACAAAAAATACAAGTTTTGGTGCATTTTCCGCTAATTCTATTGGCTGGGGTTGCCCAAACTTTAATATCATTTTTTGATAAATGCTGGAAAGCATATGATCTACACTGGAACCTTTTTTTCTTACGGTTTCAACTTCATCTATAATCTGATTTACATATTTTTCATCTACTTCATTTTCTAACAAAACACTGTAAATCATTTTCATGAATTTAAAGCCTTCGTCTTCTGGTTCTTCCAGTAATTCTTCCTTTTTTGTCTCTTCCGGTGCCAATTTCTTTTCCAAAAAGTTCTGTAAGCTTTCTAACTTTTCTTCTAAATTATTTTCAGCTGCTACTTCCTTCTTGGTTTCATTTTTCATTTTTTCTTCTAAGGATGCCCACATATTTTCTACGGTTTGTGAGGTTTCCTTTATTTGCTCTTTAGGTTCTTCTTTTTTAACCGGTTCAGGTGCAGGAATCCGAATTGCTTCATCCGCTGAAACATCTATTTTCCCAACTTTAGGCATTTCCGGTGCCTTTACCTGAGCAGTCTTCTCATTTTCTTCTATTGCAGCCGTTACCTCGTAAGTACTGTTCTTGAATGCTTTAAAAAGCCCCTTCGGTTTTACTTCTTTTACATTCATGATAACGGTTCCTACACCTAATTCCTGTTTTGCCTTTAAGGTCGCTTCTTCTTCTGTTTTTCCCTGAAATTTCTTTATTGTCATGAAAGGCTCACCATCCCTACTGATTGTAATTCAATGTTAGACTCGACTTCATTGTAGGAAACAACTATTAAGTCTTTAAAATAATCTTCTGTTAACTTCTTAAAGTACATTCGCACAATTGGCGATGTAATAATAATGGCATTTTTTCCGAGATTTTCCAACTTTGCAATTTCTGTTTCCAGTGAAGCCATAATTGCTTTTGTCTTTTCCGGATCTAATGTCAAATATGCGCCTTGTTCTGTCTGTTTTACAGATGCCATAATTTCCTGCTCTACTTTAGGATCCAATGTAATTACACTGGTAACTTCATTTGCAGGGAAATACTTACTGGAAATTGCACGTTTCAAACTTTGTCTTGCATACTCCGTTAATACATCGGTATCTCTTGTAGTTGCAGCATGGTCTGATAAAGTTTCCAAAATTGTAAGCAAATCTCGTATTGAAATACCCTCACGCAACAAATTCTGCAAAACTTTTTGTATTTCACCAATTCCTAATAATTTTGGTATTAACTCATCAATTAATACAGGATTATTTTCTTTTACGTTATTAATCAAATTCTGTACATCCTGTTTTGTTAATAGTTCATCCACATGACTTCGGATAACTTCTGTCAAGTGAGTTGCAATAATAGATGGTGGGTCTACAACTGTATATCCCAAACTCTCCGCACGTTCTCGCTGACTTTCTGTAATCCATAATGCTGGTAAGTGGAAAGAAGGTTCAAAGGTTGGTATACCTGATATTTCTTCTTCTACAAACCCTGGATTCATAGCCATGTAGTGGTCGAAAAGAATTTCTCCTTCGGTTACCTGTATTCCCTTAATTTTAATAATATATTGATTTGGATTTAACTGAATATTATCTCGCAAACGAATAATCGGCACTACCATACCTAATTCTAAGGCTATCTGCCTTCGAATCATAACTACACGATCTAGTAAGTCTCCTCCTTGGCTAACATCTGCCAACGGAATAATACCATATCCAAATTCTAATTCGATTGGATCTACTTGTAGTAACGAGTTTACATTTTCTGGTTTTCGAATTTCTTCTGCCTGTTCTTCTGCCGTATCAACTTCCTCTTCTATAGATTCAATGGCAATATTCTTTTCTACGCTCTTACCGGTTACAATAAATGCAACACCTAATGCAAGGAATAATTTCCAATCCAATGGTGTGGTAATTCCTAAGAAAATTAAAACTGCTCCTACTATATACAATACTTTCGGTATTCCAAAGAGCTGTTTTACCAATACCTGACTGAAATCAGCTTCCTTAGATGCCTTGGTTACAAGAATACCTGTTGCTAATGAAATTAATAAAGAAGGAATCTGGCTGGATAATCCATCACCAATTGTAAGGATTCCATACTGACTTAACGCATCCCCAATTGCAAGTCCCTGACGTACCATTCCCATAGCAGTACCACCCACTAAGTTGATAAAGGTGATGATAAGACCTGCCATGGCATCTCCCTTTACATACTTAGTAGCACCGTCCATAGCACCAAAGAAACTTGACTCCTGCTGTATCTTTTCACGTCGTTCCCTTGCTTGTTTCTCATTAATAATACCTGTATTTAAGTCTGCATCAATTGCCATCTGTTTACCTGGCATTGCATCCAATGTAAATCTTGCTGTTACTTCTGCTACTCGCTCAGAACCTTTATTAATTACTACGAACTGAATAATTAATAAGATTACAAAAATAATTGCACCGATAATTAAATCATTTCCACCTACGAACTCACCAAAAGTTCGAACGACATTTCCCGGATCTCCTGTATTTAAAATCAAACGTGTAGAGGAAACATTTAACGAAATTCTAAAAATGGTGGTAAACAACAATAGTGTTGGAAAGAACGACATGTCCAACACTTCCTTTACAAATAATGCATTTAATAATATTACTAACGCAACTGCAATATTAAAAGCCAGCATAACATCTAATAAAATAGAAGGAATGGGAACAATAAAGAAAATGACGGCTGCCAATATATATATAGCCACTCCCAAATCTGCCTTTTTCATGCTTTTTCCTCCTCTGTCTTCTTTATTAATCATTTATTCTTCAAACTGTATACAAAAGCTAACACTTCTGCTACCGCTTGATATAACTCTGGTGGAACTTCTGCTCCTATATCTACATTCGCATATAACATTCTCGCCAAAGGCTTATTTTCTACAATTTCAATATTATTTTCTCTTGCAATTTCTCGAATCTTCATTGCAAGGAAATCTTCTCCTTTTGCAATTACAATGGGGGCTGAATTTTTATCTGCATCATATTTAATTGCCACTGACAAGTGCGTCGGGTTTGTAATAACGACATCAGCTGTCGGAAGATTTTGCATCATACGTCTTTGAGAAGCTTCACGCATCTTAGAGCGTTGACGACCTTTTATTTCCGGATTTCCTTCTGTATTCTTGTATTCATCCTTTACTTCCTGCTTGGTCATCTTCATGTCTTCTTTAAACTTATGTTTTTGATATAGCCAATCCACAATACCAACCACCAAATAGACGATTGAAATTTTTAATCCTGCATCTATTACGATGCTTCCAATTAAAATAATAACCTGCATTAAAGGTATATCATATAGCAAAAATAAATCGTTCTGATGGTCTTTTACTGATGTATATGCCACATAAGCAATCAAAGCAATTTTAGCAATTGATTTTACCAATTCAAAAAGGGATTCTTTGGAAAAAATTCTTTTAAATCCACTCATAGGATTTATTTTACTAAACTTAGGTTGCATGGGCTTTCCTGTTACTTTCCACCCTACCTGCAAAATGTTAATCAAAACACAACACGTTACACCTATGGCAAATACTGGTGCTAAAATTTTCAAAATAACCAACATTACATTATTTACTACGGTTGTGACCGTGAAGACGGATAACCCACCTGCACTATTATTTATAATATCCGGCATTTTATGATAAATGACCGGGAATACACTGATAAGATTTTCACCAATGTAAGAAACAAAAATTTTTAACACTAAAAATAATGCTATCAATTCAACAGCAGCACTTAATTCCTTACTTTTTGCTACCTGTCCTTCTTTTCTGGCATCTTGTAATTTTTTTGCAGTTGCCGGTTCGGTCTTTTCCCCACCTTCACCGTCTTTTGCAAACCACTGAAGATTATATTCCAAAAAAAAATATGTTTTTTCTTCCACGCTAATACATTCCTTCAATTATTGAAACTATCATTTTTTTCATTTCTGTAAATATAAAGTTTGAAATATTAGGTAATAACCCAACCGTAACAAACATAATAGTAAGTCCCACCAAAAGCTTTAATTGTATCCCCACCGCAAACATATTCATCTGTGGTGCAACTTTTGCCATAACTCCCAAAATACAATTTAATATCATACTTGTTGCAAATACCGGCAACACGATTCGGAATCCAATAACCATTAAATGTGTCATATAATCTGTCATTGACCCCAGTAAGTGATTCCATTGAAAAACGGTTCCGTTTACAGGTATTACCTGATATGAATCTACCAATGCTCGCAAAATGTAATAATGCATATTGGTTACTATTAACAATAATAAAATCAAGTAGTTATATAACTGTGCTGTGATTGATACTTGTTGATTAGAAGATGGATTAAAAACATCTACCATAGCAAGTCCAATCTCCATATCAATCATTTTACCTGATAATAAAACAATGGAATTACAAATATTTGCTGCAAACCCAATGAGCAATCCTGTAATTCCTTCCTTCAAGACGATGATGGCGAACTCTATTACTCCGGAATATTCCAGTGGATTTTTCGGCATGATTAATTGATATATGATCAAAGATGTAAATACCGACAATCCGATTTTTATGCGGTTCGGGGTGTTATTCATTCCAAAAAACGGTGCAATAAATACGAATGATGCAACCCTTACCAATATCATCAGAAAATATTCAAATGTATATATTGAAAATCCATAGTTTACCATAACTGTCGTCAACCTATCGTAAATACAGGCTGAAGCTATTCCATAATTCTGTCATAAAGCCTGTTATATTTTCTAACATCCATCCACCTACAAGCATCATTCCTAAGAACACTGCTATAATCTTTGGCACGAATGTTAATGTTTGTTCCTGTATAGATGTAACTGTCTGAAAGATACTAACAATTAAACCTACAATCAAAGAAATTAAAAGCAGAGGTGCTGACGTTTTAATAATAAGATACAACGCCTCTTTTGCTATATCCAGAACCTGTCCTTCTGTAATCATATCTGTTCACCTCTACTTAATAAAATGTCTTTACCAGACTGCCTATTACCAAATCCCAACCATCTGCTAAAACAAATAGCAACACTTTAAACGGTAGGGAAATTGTTGTAGGCGGTAACATCATCATACCCATAGACATAAGCACTGATGCTACTACCATGTCAATCACAATGAACGGGACATATATCAAAAATCCCATAATAAATGCTGTTCGCAGTTCGCTTAAAATAAAACTCGGAATAATAATTGTCATAGAAAGTTGATCTACCTGAGCTTCATCGCTTGTATCAATATCATCGATTCCTGCGATATCGCAAAATAAATCCAAATCCTTTTGCTGCGTTTCTTTATACATAAACTTTCTTAACGGCTTTGCGCCTTCTTCCAACGCCTGCTCTTGTGTAATTTCGCCAGCATCAAATGGTTTAATTGCATTTTCATTAATCTCTGTAAAAACAGGATTCATAATGAATAATGTCAGAAATAATGCCAATCCAATCAATACTTGGTTTGGTGGGGCTGTCTGTGTACCAATTGCATTTCTCACAAAGTGTAACACGATGATAATCCTTGTAAATGAGGTCATCATGATGAGAATTGATGGTGCAAGTGATATTACAGTAAGTACTAATAAAATTTTAATATTTCCTGAAACATCCCCATTTTCATTATTCCAAGTTACATGCAGCCCATTTGTATTATCTGTAGTTGCTTCTTGGGCATGTTTTTGTGTACTGTCATCCAACTGTCCAACTTGACTTGTTGTCTGATCCGTCAAATCCTGATTAGCTCCCGTAGCATGTACACTGCGTCCAAGACACAGAACCAATGCTAAAATCAAGGTAATCGTTCCAAAGGCAAAGGAAAAGCCACAATATATTTTTTTTCCTCTATTCATCACTCTTTGCCTACTTCCTAGGGAATTTTCCCTTTAGTTTTTCCAAAATCTCCTGAAAATTCGGAGCTTTCGCAGCTGTTGTTTCATCTTCTGTTGGAAGCCATGTCAATTGCTCTTTTGTCAACTCTGTTAAAACATTAATGCTATCCTTACAAACGGAAATTGCCAAATACTTTTCTCCCACTTGAATAATCTGAATAAGCTTATTATTGTTCACTCGAAAGCTTTCAATAACCTTAATGTTCTTATTCGACATTGTTCCTTTCTGGTAACCGGCAATCCACTTCGTTGTAAAATATGTGATTGCCAGTACAAACAGGAAGATAAGTAATACACCGATTAGTTGAAAAAAACTATCCCAACCAGAAGATATCTCCATTAAAATCATATTAGCCAACTACTTTTTTCACTGCTTCTAAAACACGTTCTGCCTGGAATGGTTTTACAATAAAATCTTTTGCTCCGGACCGAATTGCTTCAATAACCATAGCCTGCTGTCCCATTGCAGAACACATAATAACTGCTGCGGATGGATCTGATACTTTAATATCTTTCAAAGCTTGAATTCCATCTTTTTCCGGCATAGTAATGTCCATAAGTACAAGATCTGGTTTTGTTTCATTGTACTTTTCTACTGCCTTTACTCCATTTTCTGCTTCTCCAGCAATTTCATAACCATTTTTAGTTAAAATGTCCTTAATCATCATTCGCATAAATGCTGCATCATCACAAATTAAGATACTCTTTGCCATCTGTTTTTCTCCTTAACTTCTTTTTTCTTAGTTGTTTATTATCTCTGTAATACGGATACCAAAACTTTCTTCAATTACTACTACTTCTCCTTTGGCAATATATTTTCCGTTTACTAGCACATCAATAGGTTCCCCGGCAATCTTGTTCAATTCAATGATTGTTCCTGGTGCAAATTCCAAAATATCTTGAATGGATTTGCTTGTTCTTCCTAATTCTACAGTTACTTCCAACGGTACATCCATAATCAATCCTATATTTTCTTGTTGAGTAACTGGATTAACACCTCCAGTAAATGTCTGGAATTGTGCCGGCTGTACATTTACCGGTTGCTGTGTATACATCTGTTGTGTCATATTGTTATCCATAGGCGCTCCCATTATTGATTGTCCCATCATCGGTTGTGCTTGTACTTGTGGCTGCATCTGTGGAGCCGGTTGCGGTACCGCTCCTGTTGCCGCTTGCGAAGCTGTTTCAGTAGAAGACGCATCTTCCTCCATTGTTTTCGCAACTCCCGCGCACATTTCTTTTGCAAAAGAAAATGGGAACAACTGCATTATTTCACTGTTTACCAAATCTCCAATTTCCATTTTAAAGGAAATTTTAACGAATTCTCCTGTTAAAAACTCTGCTATATCTGCTTCATCCACAGAATCTTTTAAATCAATCAAATCCGCTGATGGCGGGCTAATGTCAATCAACTTATTCAACATTGATGACAATGATGTGGCTGCTGAACCCATCATCTGATTCATCGCCTCACTAATCGCGCTCAAGTGCAACTCGCCTAACTCTCCATCAGTATTAGTGCCATCGCCTCCCATCATCAAATCGGTAATTACCTTAACATCTCCCTCTTTTAAAACTAAGAGGTTGCTTCCATCCAACCCTGTAGTATATGCAATTCGTATAAACACACAAGGTTTTTCATAGGAATCTACAATATCTTCCCACCGTGCAAATGTGACAACCGGTGTCGAGATATCAACCTTACGATTTACTAATGAAAATAATGTTGTAGCAGCAGTACCCATGCTAATATTAGAAATTTCTCCAATAGCATCCATTTCTTCAGTTGTCAATCTTCCTTCATTATCCTCTACTGTCTTTACCGCATCTTCACTAGCATCATTCTTCAACAGCGCTTCAATTTCTTCTTGTGACAAAACACCGTCCATCTTCTCACTGCTCCTCTCTGATTACTGATGTAACTCTTACTGCGTATTGTTCTCCCGAAGCTCCGGGCAGAGCAGTAAATTTTTTGATATTACCAACATATACATCTAATTCTTGATCTACCTTCGTATCAAGCCTGATAATATCTCCTACTTGTAGATTAATGAAATCATTGACCGAAATACTACTATTTCCCAATACAGCCTTTACCGGCATTGGCGCTTTCGCTATCATGGCTTCAATTGCCGTTGTATATTCTTTTTCATCGCGCTCCTGCATTGTAGAGTACCAATACTTTGTATTTAATTTGTCCATAATATCTTCCAAAGTCATATATGGAAGACATACATTCATTAATCCTTCAACTTCTCCAATTTTTAAATTAATAGTAATAATTGCTATCATCTCACTTGGAGAAATAATTTGTGCGAACTGTGAATTTGTTTCTATTCGTTCCAATCGTGGATGAATATCTACTACATTTTCCCATGGTTCTCGTAACAAATTGATACACACATTCATGATTCTTTCAATAATCAATAACTCGATTTCTGAAAAATCTCTTGTTCTCTCCAATGGTACTCCCGTACCACCTAACATGCGGTCAACCATTGCATATCCTAAATTTGATGCCAGCTCCACAATAATATTCCCCGGCATCGGTGCAAAGTTTACTATTCCAAGAAGCACCGGATTTGATAAGGCATTTGAAAATTCCGAGTAAGTAACTGCTTCAGAATTCATCACCTCTACCTGGATATTTTTTCTCAAATACACCGGAAGATTGGTAGATAACAATCTTCCATAATGTTCAAAAATAATCTCCATGGTTCTAAGATGTTCTTTGGAAAACTTCGCAGGTCTTGCAAAATCATAATTCTTTACTTGTTTTTCCCCGGTGTCCTTCATCTCATCTACGTCCAGTTCACCAGTGCTGAGCGCATTCAGAAGACTGTCTATTTCATTTTGCGATAAGACCTCGCCCATTTTCTTTCACCACCTGACATTACACTTTTTTCTTCTCTATTGATAATTTATATCCGAGAATACTACACTAACAATAAAATCAGAATCATACATCTTGCGAAGGCTCTTTAAAATTTCATTTTGGATTCCTTTTGTATCATTTCTCATATCATCAATGGTATGGCTTGATACAATTTTGTTGATTTCATCCTTAATAATGCCTTCTTTATCAGAAATTACAGTTGCATCTGTATAATCCTTGTTTTTAGTATCTAACGCAAGAGAAACTGACATCATTACATAATGATCTTTTCCATCTGTGTTTTTCAAGTTGATTGTCATTTTTTCTCCATCAGAAAGTTTTACTTCCTCAATCTGGCTCATAGGAACATCAATAGCCCCTTCTTCTTTTCCACTCTCTAATTCCAAATCAATTGCTGAGCATACTTTTGTAATTAACTCATTTGCCTTCTTTGACTGTGGTACTACAGAAATCATAAGAATTGCTGTTAAAATAAGATTTGCAAGTACCAATGCCAGGATTAAAACACTCATTAAATTCTTTTTCATACTGTTTGTTTCCTTTCTAATTAGAATTATAGGAATTATATATTTTTATTTCTACCCGTCGATTTCTTGCTCTTCCCTCTGGTGTAGAATTATCTGCAATCGGATTATATTCGCCGCATCCAGTTGCTCGAATCTTCGCGGGATCCAAGTTTGTTTTTGACAACATGTAATCCTTAACAGACTGTGCTCTATATGAAGAAAGTATGTCATTACTTTCATACTTACTATTATGTATTGGCACATTGTCTGTATGGCCTTCTATATAAATGCTATTGCTATTGTAACCTTGCAATATAGTCGACAATTTATCTACCAACGGTATGGCATCTTCGCGAAGTTCTGCTTTTGCAGAATCAAACAGCAACGCTCCATTTAATGTTAACATTACATATTGTGCATTAGAATCCACTTCTACCTGATCGCCAATTTGAAGCTGTGCTAACTGTTGTTCGATTGATTCAGCCATCTGTTCAGATTCTTTTAACGATGCTTCTTCATACTCTGCTTTTAAATCATCTTCCGTTTGTTGTTCTTCTTGGTTTTGACTTTCATCCTTTCCTTCTTCCTCCGAAGAAGAATTAGCACCTTCGTTATAATATGTATCCAAGAACTCTAATTGACTCACCCCCGAAGACACCATCATTCCATCTCCAATTGAGGCTCCACCCGAAGGAAAAATGCTGAAACTATTTTGCAATGATGCAACCAACATTTCAAACTTTTCCGCATCTACTGTAGACATAGAAAAAAGCAATACGAAAAAGCACAATAACAAGTTCATCAAATCGGCAAAAGTATTCATCCAGCTAGCGCCACCGCCTTTGGGCTCTTCCTTTTTCTTTCTAGCCACTATGCCTCACCTCCGGCCTGTTCATCGGACATGCTTTCTCTCATTTTCGGTGAAAGGAATGACTTCAACTTTTCTTCTATAACTCGTGGGTTCTCACCTGCCTGAATTGATAAAAGCCCTTCCACTGTCACTTCTTTAATCATAATTTCCACATCATTATTAACTGCTAATTTATTTGCAACCGGACTACATAACCAGTTTGCTAGCAAAGAACCATATAATGTTGTAATCAACGCAGTTGACATTTCCGGTCCAATGGCAGATGGGTCTGATAATTTTTTCAACATGTTAACTAATCCAATCAAGGTACCAATCATTCCCCAAGCAGGACCTAATTCAGCCCACTTCTGCCAAAAACCAATTACCTTTTTATGTCTCGTCTCAATACAATTCAAATCTGTTTCCAAAATTCCTCTAACTAATTCTGGATCAGTACCATCTACAACAAGCATAACACCTTTTTTCAGGAATTCATCCTCTATGCCATTTGCTGCTTCTTCTAACGCAAGGAGTCCTTCTTTTCTTGCTATATTTGACAAATCAATTATATTCTTAATCACTTCACCTATATCAGCCTTAGGTGATTTAAAAATCATTGCAAAACTCTTAATGCCCTTAAGGAAGTCTTCCATTGTATGTGAACAAAGTACACCTGCCAATGAACCTCCGATTGTAATTATCAAAGATGGTACATGGAAAAAGTTTCCTAATGCTGCAAAACCTTCATCACCGGTAGCAACACCAAAAACAAACATTCCGATACCCATAATAAAACCAACTAAAGACGCTATATCCAACTTAGCCACCTGCCCTCTTCATCCATGAAATATATTTTTGTTAATGAGAAATCCGCTCCTTGACTCCTCATTCTAACTGTTCCTTACTCTGGTTTGTTCCTAACCATCCAGGTCCAGCCGTCATAAAATCTCTCTTATATAATATTACTAAATTTTTAATCTCTTGTCTACTTTCTTTTACAATTATCTTCTTTCCGGTAACAAAAGAAATGACTGTATCTGGTGTTTCCTCTACTGATTCGATTAATTCTGCGTTTATTAGCACTTTACTACCGTTTAACTTTGTTACTTCTATCATAGAGCCCACCTCTTAACATAAATTATAGCACATTTTGGGGAATAGTGTCATATAATTCCCCAAAATGTAGCATAGAATTTTAATTTTAACGTTTCAGGTTAATTAATTCTTCCAATAAGGTATCGGATGTTGTAATAATTCTGGAGTTTGCCTGGAAACCTCTCTGTGTTGTAATCATTTCAGTAAACTCAGTAGAAAGGTCTACGTTTGACATTTCCAAAACACCACTGTTCATCTTGCCACCGTCTGCTGTGATATCCTGTCCGATTCCATCAAACTCACCTGAGTTCAATGTCTTCTGATAACAGTTATCTCCTACTTTTTCCAGACCGGATGGGTTAGAGAATACAGCAACTGCAATTTGTCCTAACAGTACGGTATTACCATTGTCATAGCTTCCGTAAATTTCTCCGTTTTCAGCTACCTGTAATCCAGTTAAAGCACCTAACTTTTTACCTTTTCCCTGGGTACTGTCGTTTACATTACCGGTATCAATATCCATGGTACACTTTCCTGCATTATCCATGTTCTTTACAGTTGTGAAGTCTACATTGATATTTTTGAAATTACCACCTAATGCTGCCATCTTTAAGAGTACGCTTTCACCGCCTGCTGCTCCAATGTAATTGAAAAGTCCAGTATTCTCATCAAAGTCAAGCTCATAGGTGTAAGCTGTTGTATCATAGCTATAAGTTGCACTGTTTGCACCAGATGCTGTAACATTTGCCGGATCAAAGTTCTGTGCTTCTGCATCACTTAATCCAAACATACTTGCTACCGTGTATTCTGTATGGGTTGTATTATTTGCATATTTCTTATTTACTGAATCATATGTTAATGCACCATCTGCATCACTAAATGTACCACCTGCATAAGTAAATCCTGCTGCCAAGTTATATGTATGTGTTGTAGTAGTAGGGTTACCGAATAAATCTGTCATTGTTCCACCATTATTTAAATAATCTGTTAAGATGGAATGGTTTGTAGAATCCAAGATATCGGAAAGTTCTACTGTATATGTTTTTGTATCTGCATTTACTGTTTTTACTGCAAACTTAGCTGTATAGCTATATCCTAATGCATCATAAAAATTCAAGTTCATGGTATAACCATCTGCACTGGTAACATTGGTATTATTAGCATCCAAAATACCACCGCAAGTTGCTTCTGTTGTAGCTTCCGGGGAAGATGTTAAGTTCTTCTCCTGCATAATTCTAAGTGCAGATACGGTATCCTTTTTAATTGTTCCGGTTGCCGGGTCTACCTGCCATCCCATTACATTATAACCATTTGCTTTTGTTGCAAGGTTTCCAGCTCCGTCAATATAAAATGCTCCAGCCTTTGTGAAAAGATTTTCTGTACCATTATTTACAATAAAGAAACTGTCTCCTGTTATCTTTAAGTCAAATGCATCTCCTGTAGTCTGAGTTGCTCCCGGAGAAGTGATGTTTACAGATGTAGATCCTGTGGTAACACCAAGACCAATCTGTTTTGCATTGATACCACCCTTTGTCTGAGTTGCTCCAGATGCACTAGAAATTGTCTGATACATAATCTCGCTGAATGTTGTTGAGGATGATTTAAAAGCAACGGTATTTACGTTTGCAATATTGTTACCAATTACATCCATTTTTGTCTGGTGTGTTTTTAATCCTGATACACCAGAATACAATGATCTCATCATAGTGAAATGACCTCCTATACTTGTGCTGTATGGTCTTATCTGTCATTCAAAGACCTTAGCTTCCTTACGGTCCGGCTATATAATTACAGCACCATCAATATTTGTGTAAATGTTTTCTTCTGATTCGCTTTGTTCCATTGCCGTTACCACTGTTTTACTTGGCACATTTACAATAAAGGAATACGAATCTACAATCACAAGGGATTCTCTCATTCCCTTCGCTTCTGCCTTTTCCGCACCTGTCTCTAAGCGTTCTTTCTGTTCATTGGACAATTCAATATTTCTACTTTGTAAACGCTGTGATGCATGTTTGGAAAATTTCAATGTAGAACTTTCATTAACAGACTGTTTCTGTTTTAATATTTCTTCAAAAGATATATCCGAATAATTATTAATAGAATTTCTACTATCCTTTTTCAGATACTGGTCTGTTACCTGTTCTATGGAAGAGAACTGATTTGAAATTTTATTCATAGTACTCTCTCCATTCTAAGCCTGGGCATTATCTCCTGTTGTATCCCCAGAAGCATCTCCATCTGTATTGTCACTGTTTCCACTATTGGAATCAGCAAGCATTTTTTTCAATTCTGCCTCTAAGGCTTCTAATTTTTCCAGATATGCCTTATCCAGATTATTCTGAATGTATTGTTTCTGGTAATCCGTCAAGCTATCGTAATATTTACGAGCTGCTTCAACTTTATCTTTGTCTGATAATGATAAACGGTTTACATTTGGTAATTTTGCTATCATATACTGGAATGCTGTTGCCGCATTCGTTGCATCTAAGTAATCTGCATCTACAACTGTATCCAAGTCATCCAAAGAATACAATCCGTTGTTTATGGACAGATATGTGTTTCCATTTTCTCTTACAATGTAGTCTACCGGACCAGTCACATAAGTAGTTTCACCGCTTGCACTGGTTACTTTCATAATAACTGTTTTTCCTACTAGGTTCGTTGCCTGTGATGTTTCCATGGTAGAATTTAAGTTTTGCATTTCTTCCAATGATGAGAAAGTTGCTAACTGTGAAATATACTCTGTGTTTGAGGTAGGTTCCAATGGATCCTGATATTTCATCTGCGCTACCAATAACTGTAAAAATGCTTCTTTATCTAAAGAACTATTATCAGATTTTGTTACATTGGATAAAGATTGACTGGAAGCTGATGTATCTACAACTTTACCATCCTGTACTGCCTGTATGATTGCCATATTTTCTCCTTTCCTATGCAGTCAAATCTACGCTGTTACCGTTATCCTGCATAATTTTTGCTACTAATGACTCTTCTTCGGACATAAGTCCTTCTAATTCATCCAACTGATTTAAATTGATACTTCTTCTGGATGTTTTCTGTGTTTCTTGTTGCTGGCTAGATGCGTGTTCCTGTTTTCCCTCCAGATTCTGTTCAAACTCATGGCTTGCAATGGTAACTTCAATTGCTTCCACCTTCATTCCCTGCTGATTCATATTTTCTTTCAGCACAGCTATCTGGCTTTCCAACACCTGTTTTACTGCTTCATTCTGTGCAGCTATCTGTGCAGTAATTGCTCCTTCTTTTGATACAACCTGCAAATAAACTTTCCCCAGATTTTCAGGATTCAACTGCATTTCAATGGATGATTGTGCCTGAGTCACACTGATTTTTGTCATTTGGCTAATTTGACGTAAAATGTTTTCTACATCCACCTGTGTCTGTGTTACGGTCTGAACTACTTCTACTGTCTGTCCATTGTTTACCGTCTGTGTAGTTGTCTGGTAACTTACTTGTGTCTGCTGCTGATTTTTTGTTTCTGTCTGGGATTTTACTTCTGTCTCTTCAGTTTTAGAAACAGTAGCTTCTTCTTTTTCTGCCCCAGCATCGTCACTTGTTTGATTGTCTGTTGTCTCAGTGGCTTGCTTTACTACTGCCTGTGTATCTGTTTGCTCTGTTGTATCATTCACTTCATTTGCAACGTCAGACATATTTTTCAATTCTGTCTTTACAGTGCTTTGAGCTTCTGTTCCCTCTGTTTCTGTTAAGGCAACATTATCCTGCACTTTTACTTCCGGCTGTAGCTGATTGTCCTCTGGTATTTGCTCTGTCTGTGACTGTTCTGGATTTTCTACAGATATATTTCCCTGTAAGGTTTCCAACTGCTCAGACAATTGCTGCATCTCTTCCGGGGTCAAATTCAGTCTTTCCTCTAACTGTTGAAACAATTCTTGCACCTGACCGGTTAATGCTTGAAAATCCGGATTTAATAGCAATTCACTTCCATCCTGACTTCCGGTCAATTCCATAACCAACTGTGTTAATTTGGTCGGGTCTGTCAAATCCAGCATATTGATTCCCAACTGCTCCATTGCCTGTACCAGCTCTTCTTCCGATACATCCAACTTGTCTTTCAACACATCTTTTATTTCATTGGTGATTGTGTCTATCTGTTCGCTGGCATCTTTTGGCAATTTGCTTGCAATATTGGAATTACTTTGTTTTACAAAGCTGGTACCCTTGAAGTTATTTTGTGCTGTTTCTTTTTCATAAACAACCTGATTACTTCCGGTAGAAACCGTATTATTGCCAATCTGACTTGTCCATGCATATTGCTGTTCATAGCCTTTGCTGGCAGTTTGTGCTAACATTGTTCCAAATGCAGCTTCTGTTGTTTTTGAAGTCCCGTTTGTAGAGGACATCCCTTGCAATCCCTGCAACATTGCTGATAATTGTGCAACTTTCGTATCTGTCACTTCTTTTCCTCCTTTCTACTTTTTTGTTTTATTTATTCTTAAGGTTCCATGATTTTTGTGACTCGGGCTGCTATCTCCGAATTCATGGCTCCTAGAATAGCACTTCTATCGGCAGTTTTCATATTTTGTAAAATTTTTGCTACTAACTCCAGATTATCTGTCATCTGTTCCATAATAGCTGCTGCCTGTTTTGGTTTCATTTGAGCATAAGTATCTGCATACTCCTGAATCTGGCTGTCTGCCTGTTCCTGCTCTACTACCTGTTTATACAAACTTTCCGCATTTGCCGGATCAATACTTTCGTAATAAGCTTTATACTCACTAATGTCTGGCGCTTTGTCTCCAAAAACAACTTCTTGATAAAACTTTGTTTTTTCTTCTTCAAAAGCCGCTTGCTGTTCTTCATAAGTTTTCAGTCTTGCCACTTCTGCTTCTAAATCTGCCACATTATCAGAGCTTGCATTAGTCTGTGATTGTGCATCTGCTAATTGAACTTCCAGTTCTTTAATTCTTGCGATTGCTTCATCCAATGTTGTATAAGGATATTGTGCATCCACTGTTTCTTCTTTTGCTGTATCCGGAAGAATTTTATTGATATATGGAACGTCTTTTAAAATCGGTTGCAGTACCGTAGAACCAAATCCTCCAATATCAGCCTTGATTACAAGTGCCAGAATTCCAAGCCATACGACAATGAAAGCGATTGTAGCAATAACAACTGCTATACGACTTCCTCCGCTTTCTTCTTCGCCGTCCTCTTTTTCTTTCTTTTTTGCCTTCTTTTCCTCTTTTTTCCTTGCTTTAGCGGCTTTTTTTTCTTCTTTTTTATCTACTTCTACGTTATCTTCTTCCTGTTCCATTACATCTTCTGCTGCCATGTTGCTCACCACCCTATTTATTTTCGGCATGATTATGGGTAAAACTTACCAGTTCATCCACTGCCTTGCTTTCTTCTTTTTCTATTTCTTTTTTAAATTCATCAAAAGCCTTTTCTTTTAACTTTTCATGGGTTTTTCTTTCTATCATTACTTCCTGTAAATGTTTTCTTGCACTTTCCAAATTTCTTTGTGCAATATGTACTGCAAGTGTCTGGCTTCGTATGGCCCCCTTCATATTTTCGATTGCTGCACGATTCACCTTGATTGCCTGAAAATTAAGTCTATCCTTTACCAGCTCTCGTGCTTCCTCTTCATAACTCAGTTTTCGCAAGTTTAATTCCGCCAGCTTTTCTTCTTCTTTATTTAAGTTGGCTGCTGCGATAGAAAAAGAGGTCTTTGCCTGAGTTTCCAGCTTATATTTAACATCAAGAATATTTTGCATTCTATATATAAACTTTGCCATATGTCACTTTCCTTATCATTTTTCCCATTTTAAAACAAGGCTTCTAATTGCTCCAAAATTTCTTCAAAGGAGAATTTTTCATGTGTTCGCTGTAATAAAAACTCATTTACACTATCTATTTTTTCAATAGCATAATCAATGTTGCTATTTGAGCCTTTTTTATAAGCACCAATATTGATTAAGTCTTCCGCTTCCTGATAGGTAGCCAGTACATTTTTCAATTTTCCTGCTGCTTCTTTATGTTCTGAATCTACAATAGAACTCATAACACGAGAAATACTTTGTAATACATCAATTGCCGGATAATGATTTTTATGTGCCAACTTTCTATCTAACATAATATGACCGTCCAAAATACTTCTTGCTGTATCCGTGATTGGTTCGTTAAAATCATCTCCGTCTACTAATACTGTATATAATCCGGTAATGGAACCATTGTCCGAAGTACCGGCTCTTTCCAAAAGTTTAGGCATTTCTGAATATACACTTGGTGGATATCCTCTGGTTACCGGTGGTTCCCCGGAAGCCAACCCAATCTCTCTTTGTGCCATAGAAAAACGTGTTAAAGAGTCCATCATTAAAAGAACATCTTTTCCTTGGTCTCTGAAATATTCCGCTATGGCAGTAGCTGTTTTTGCAGCTTTGTTACGAATCAATGCCGGTCTATCCGATGTAGCAACAATTACAACGGAACGTTTCATTCCTTCTTCGCCCATATCTCTTTCGATAAATTCTCGAACTTCTCTTCCGCGTTCTCCAATCAATGCAATTACATTGATATCCGCTTTCGTATTACGAGCAAACATACCAAGCAACGTACTCTTACCTACACCAGAACCAGCAAAAATTCCTATTCTCTGCCCTTTTCCTACCGTAATAAGTCCATCTACTGCCTTTACTCCCAGTGGAAGCGCTTCATCAATAATCTTTCGTGCCATCGGGTCCGGCGGGGCAGCTTCTACCGGATATTCGCTTCTGGTAAGTAATTCATCAACATCTGTCGGTCTTCCCATACCATCAAGTGTATGTCCTAACAATTCCTCTCCTACCGGAATAGTTAAAGGATGTCCCGTATTTTCAACGATACATCCTACTCCCAGACCTTCCACATTATCATACGGCATAAGGAGTAAACGCTTATCACGAAATCCAACCACCTCTGCCATTACAGAAATATCTTTTTGTGAATCAATGATAATGCGACATAAGTCGTTTAATTTTGCGCTTGGTCCTACCGACTCTATTGTAAGACCTACAATCTTTACAACTTTTCCCAAATTTTTGTAAAACTTATTTTCTGTTAACTGATGATATTTCTCGATATTATATTCCACGCTATCTATCCTCGCAAACTTAAGCTTCGTAACGCCTTAATCAGATTTTCAAGTTGTACATCTCTTCCACAATCAAAAATGCCTGCATCTGTTTCAATGATACATTGTCCATCTTTCATATTGGCATCTGTCATAAGTTCTACTTTTACCGAAGAACCTACTTTTTCTCGAATTTCATCTATATGTTTCTCTAAAAAGTCAGCATCTTCTTCTCCAACTTTTATTCGAAATTCTTTTGCATCTTCAATCCCCAGAATAGTCTTTTGTATAAGATAAATTAAAATATCTTTCTTGTCATCAAATTGCACATGAAATACTTGTTCAAACACATCTGCAATTACATCTACCAATTTTGGTTCTAATCCCTCTAACTGGCGTTGATAATCTGCCTGCATTTCTTGTTTTTCATTTTCTATTTGGTGGCGAAGTTCGCTTAACTCTTCCTGTGCCTGTTGTCGTCCTTCCGAAAGTCCTTGTTGATGTCCTTCTTCCTGTGCTTGATTGCGGATTTCTTCTGCCTGGCTCTTAGCGGTATTTAAAATTTCTTCCGCCTGTTCATTGGCTTGTTTGAGAATTTCTTCTACTTGAACCGTTTTTTGTTCTGTCGTTTCTTCTGTAGAAGATACTTCTTCCTTCGGGACTACTTCAACCGCTTCCATGTTCAATCCTGCCACAAATCCATCATTTTCTGGCAACGGTTGGAATTCTTGCTGCTTCGCTAATTCTTCTAGTTTTTCCTCTATCAGCGCATTAGAATTAATAATTCTTGCATTTTTCTCGTCAGTCACCACATATCTTTGCTTGTACAAATTAGACAACGATTTCGTCACCTCCACCTCTGGAGATTACAATTTCTGCTGAATCTTCCAGTTTACGGATAATACCAACTATCTTCTGCTGCGCTTCTTCCACGTCTTTCATTCGTACAGGACCCATGAATTCCATATCTTCTTTAATCATAGCCGCCAAACGTTTCGACATGTTTTTAAAGATAACATTTTGTACTTCTTCATTTGCCGCCTTTAATGCAACTCCTAAATCATTGTTATCCACATCGCGAAGTACACGCTGGATTGCTCTGTCATCCAAAAGAAGAATATCTTCAAATACAAACATCTTCTTACGGATTTCATCTGCCAATTCAGGTTCTTCAATTTCCAGAGATTCCATAATGTGTTTCTCAGTTGCTCTATCTACTGTATTCAAAATACCTACAATAGCATCTACACCGCCCACAATGGTGTAATCCTGATTTACTAAAGAAGAAAGTTTTCTTTCCAACACTCGTTCCACTTCCTTGATAACATCCGGTGATGTACGATCCATCAATGCGATACGTTTTGCTACGTCCGCCTGTTTTTCCGGTGGTAACGCACCAATAATCATTGCTGCTTGTCCGGCAGAAAGGTAAGACAAAATCATTGCGATCGTCTGTGGATGTTCATCCTGAATAAAGTTCAACAACTGGCTTGGTTCTGTTTTTCGAACAAACTCGAAAGGTCGTACCTGTAAAGATGCTGTCAGTTTTGAAATGACGTTTTGAGCTTTTTCTTCTCCCAACGCTTTTTCCAATAATTCCTTCGCATAACCAATACCACCTTCTGCAATATACTGTTGCGCCAAGCATACTTGATAAAACTCATTTAAAATATCTTCTTTTGTCTGAGGAGCCACACTTCTGGTATTGGCAATTTCCAGTGTCAACTCTTCAATTTCTTCTTCCTTCAGATGCTTAAAAATAGAGGCTGACTTTTCTGGTCCTAATGTAATCAGCAATATTGCCGCTTTCTGAACTCCGTTAAATTCTTCTGATTTACCTGCCATTGCTTATTCCCACTCCTCGTTTAACCAGTTTCTAAGTAATGAAGCTGCTGCTTCCGGATTTTCATCCACAAATTTTTCTATTAAAATACGCGTTTCAGACTTTTCTGCAAATCCAATATCTTCCAGTGTATCCTGTGCTTCCTTTGTAGAAGAAAGTAATGATTCTACAGAAAGTTCCGGTTCTACTTCTTCCAGTTTTTCTTTTCTTGTACTTCTAAATACTACAAATCCAAGCATCAGCATAATCAAGGCTGCAATAATTACCGGAAGGTAATCCATGATACCTTTTCCGCTATTATCTGAATAATTAAAGAACGGTACTTCATATGCTACAATTTTAATATTATCTTCCGAAAAGCCTGTTGCTCGAGATACCATTTCAATAAAGTCCTGATCCACATCCAGTTTCTTCTTGTCACGATTCTGAGCCACAAATTCATCAAATGTCATGTTATCCAGTTCACCACTTGCTTTCAGGGCATCCTCGTCATAAACATGATACTGTGTTGCTACTAATGTCAAAGAAGAAGCATCATAATCAATATTTCCAATTGCTCCTTTGGTATCTGTGATTTTCTCACTTGTTTTATACTGTCTGGTCTGATCTGTGGTAGTTGATGATTCTACATTGTTATCTTGAATCATGTATGTTGTACCATCATTTGAATCGGTTCCAGGCACTCCACCGGAGCCACCAGTTGTCTCATTTTCATAATTACTTTCAGAATCAATCGGTCCGTGTTCCTCGCCATCTTCTGTATAGTACTGATGATCCGTTGTGTTGGTCTGATTGAAACTCATAACCAGATTTGGTGCTACTGACACATTATCATATACACTTGTTCCAAGTACAACTTCTTTTACTTTGGACTTCAGCATATTTTCTGCTTTACTCTGATAAGAAAGTTGAGAAGTAGCCGTTCCCAATGTACTACTGGAATCAGCTCCCATAAACAATGTATTTCCTGCTGTATCCATAATCGAAACATTGTTAGTGTCATCATCTCCGATTGCTGTTGCAATCCATTTTGCAAGTCCGGCTGCTGTTTCCTCATCAATTGCATTTTTATCTGTTAAAGTCAAAGTAACTGCAGCATATGTATCTTGTTCATTTGCCAAAATCGTCCCATCATCTACCGGCATATTTAATTTTACTTTTGCCGTTTTAACCGCATCTTGTGCCTCCAATTGTTCTGCAATCTGCTCTTCCAGATAAAGCTGATACTTTTTAGACTTATCCGCTTCCGTCGTACTAAAACCACCATCGAACACATTACTCAATTCGTATGTTGTTGCAGGAATTCCGTTTTCACCAAGTAAAATTGCCGCATCTGCCTGATCTTTTGAGCTGACTTTGAATATCAATCCATCATCTGATGTTTCGTAGCTAATTCCTTCATTGGACAGTAAATCTTTTACTTGTCCTGCTTCTTTTGTGTTTTCACATTCTCTGATTGTAACCATCGTAGGTGTTGTAACAACTTTTCCCACAATAACTAATCCGATAATAACAAATACTGCTATACTGGCAATCAATGTTTTTTGTTTTACTGAAAATTTGTTCCACCATTCCAATACTTTCTTTGGAATTTCTTTTATTTTATCCATTTGCTTCTCCTACTCACTTGTTGCATAATTTTATATCTGCATATTCATAATTTCCTTATATGCTTCCAACATTCTATCACGCACTGCGATTGTATAATTTAATGCAATATCTGCCTTTTCCTGAATATTCTGCAAATCATGAGTATTCGTTGCATAACCTAACATAAACTGCATCTCTGCTTCTTCTGCCTGGTTTTGTAAGCTACTCGTTTCATTCAGCATGTCCTTTGCCGACTGTAACACGCTGCTAAAGCTCGTGTCCTCTGTCTTAAGGTTTTGATTTTCAATTGCCGCATTCTTAATGTAGCTGGAATCAATTCCTGTTAATGATGCTATATCCATTTAAAACGCCTCCTAAAAATTATTTTCCAAGTTCGAGTCCCTTTAATGCGATAGCCTTACTTGTCTGGAACGCAGTCACATTTGCTTCATAAGACCGGCTTGCATCTATCATATTTGTCATTTCCGTTACAATATTTACATTCGGATATGACACATATCCGTCTTCATCCGCATCTGGATGTGACGGATCATATTTCTTTATGTAATCAGATGTTGTATCTTCTCTTACACTGGATACTTTTACACCATTTCCTAAATATGATTCTCTCGTATTATTCAGTACTTTACTGAACGGAGTTACATCCTTTTCCTGGAAAGTAACAATTTTTCTTCTGTATGGAGTTCCATCTTCTGTTCTCGTGGTATTTACATTCGCAACGTTTTCTGAAATAACATCCATTCGGAAACGTTGTGCTGTCATACCTGATGCATTAATATTAAAAGATTGAAATAATGACATTTTAAATTCCTCCTAAAACCATATCATCTTACTTATTTGCTACTTAATTACACTTTTAATTCTGGCATATTCACTAGACATACTGTTAATCAAAGCTGTATAGCGAATCTGTGTGGATGCCAACTCTGCATATTCCTGATCCGGATCTACATTGTTTTCATCCAGTCGATAAGAATAATTAGATGAATCTGTATAGGTCTCAACATTTAAATGATTCATATGTAAATTTTTAACTTTGTCATCCAAGGATGTGTATTTGGACTTATTCAATTCTCTTTCAAGAGTTCCTTCAAAATTCACATCTTGTCTTTTGTACCCCGGTGTACTCTGATTGCTTATATTATTACTAATAGCCGTCTGTCTTAACCATGTAGCATCTGCTGCTTTATCCATAACATTAATATAGTTGTAAATATCACTGCTAAACATCCCTCTTACTCCTTTCATCTTTTAGTACTATAAACCTATTTTTATTATAAATTATCTATACAATTTTGCAAGTATTTTTTCGTTCTTTTTGTTTTTTTTACATGATATTGTAGTATTTTGTCGATTTAAACACAAGTCGCAGTAAATTATACTCCATACATTTTCTTTTATCTACTATGGAGCTCCATACATATTTATATGGAGTATGGTATGGATTGTATTATGGAGTGAGATATGGAGTATCTTTCAAAGGCTAAAGAATCCTCTTGTCAGACTCTTTTGCACCCCAGCGGTGTCATTTATGACTAATTTCTTCTCTGCGCGGTATACTTTCTTAGGGGAACGTTTTTTATGCAATAGGACGCAATTTCCTATTGCATAAAAAAGGAGATTCACAGCTATGCCATAAATCTCCAGTCAACACTAATTATGTTTCATATTTTGCTTTTTTACTTTTTCTAATTCATCAAATACTACGTCATTCAATACCTTTATATAAGTACCTTTCATACCTGATGAACGTGATTCTATCACGCCTGCGCTTTCAAACTTACGCAATGCATTTACAATTACGCTTCGGGTAATACCTACACGGTCTGCAATTTTACTTGCTACCAATATTCCTTCCTTACCATCCATCTCGTCAAAAATATGGGTGATTGCTTCCAATTCAGAAAACGAAAGTGTACTAATAGCGGAACGTACAATCTGTACTTTTCGGCTCTCTTCTGCACTCTCTTCATTCACAGAACGCATCATTTCCAATCCCACTACTGTTGTGCCATACTCACTTAAAATAATATCATCAATATCATACTGTTTTTCTAAACGATATACAAAAAGAGTTCCAAGTCGTTCTCCCGCAATATCTATCGGTGTAATAATTGCACGATATTTTTTTACATCTTCGGATACAAATCCCAAAGTCTCTAAATTTACATTTTCTTTTGTAGATAAAATTCCAAGAAGACGTTCATTTAATAACGGATCAATAAAGCCGCCTACCTCATCTGCAATCAGCTCTGTAATTTCCTCTGTTCCGTCACAGACACTGGTTCCTAACACTTTTCCTTTCTTACTTATCACTAAGATATTAGAATCCAAAATCTCTGTTAGCACTTCGCAAATATCATTAAATACCACTTTCGAGGAATTATTATTGTGCAACAGTTTATTTATCTTTCTTGTCTTGTCCAACAACTGAACGCTCATAATACACCTCCTATTTGTCATTATAAAGCTTTAGACTTTTTTGTATTTTACCACCTTTTCCGTGGAAATTCAATAAGTTTTCTAACTATTTCTGTTTTTCTTTTTCTTTTTCTTTCACAAATCCGCATTGTCCATCTGCACACACTAATTTATTTCCTTTTTCTACCATGTAGCCACCACACTCCGGACACTTTTCTTTGGATGGTTTCTGCCATGACATAAAGTCACATTCCGGATTTGCTTCACAACCGTAATATTTTCTTCCTTTTTTCGTTTTCTTCAATACTACTTCTTTTCCGCATTTCGGACAGCTTACACCGATTTTTTCTAAATACGGTTTGGTATTTTTACACTCCGGAAATCCCGGACACGCCAAGAACTTACCGTGTGGTCCATATTTTACTACCATATTTCTGCCACATAATTCGCAGATAACATCGGTTACTTCATCTTCTATTTTTTTAACTTTTTCTAAATCTTTTTCTGCTGCCTGTACTGCATGTTCCAAATCAGGATAGAAATTGCTGACAACTGTTTTCCACGGTATCGCACCTTCTGCTACTTTATCCAATAACGACTCCATATTAGCAGTAAATCGCTCATCAACGATTTCCGGAAATGCTTCTACCATAATATTATTAACTGCCTCACCCAGCTCGGTAATATAAAGATTTTTATTTTCTTTTACAATATAACGCCTTGCCAACAATGTGGTAATGGTCGGTGCATAGGTACTTGGTCTTCCGATTCCCAGTTCTTCTAATGTTTTTACCAAAGACGCCTCTGTAAAATGTGCCGGCGGCTGTGTAAAATGCTGTTTTTCTTCTAAATCTTTTAATTCCAGCTTTGTATCAGTATCTACCGACTTCAACAACAGGTTATTTTCGCCCTTTTCGTCTTCATCGCTGGTATATACTGACATAAATCCTTCAAATACGATTTTAGAAGCGGACACATGAAAACGATACTCTCCTGCTCCGATTTTAATAGATGTGGTTTCGTATACGGCACTGCTCATTCTGCTTGCTGCAAATCGTTTCCAAATCAACTGATATAAACGGAACTGGTCTCGACTTAATGATTCCTTTACCATAACCGGTGTTCTTGTAATGTCAGATGGTCTGATTGCTTCATGGGCATCTTGAATCTTCGCATTGGACTTTTTCGCATTTTCTTCGTTTTTCGCAGTATACTTTTCACCATAAGCATTGGTAATGTACTCTCTTGCAGCTGCATCTGCCTCTTCTGAAATACGCACGGAATCTGTTCTTAAGTAAGTAATCAAACCTACAGTTCCCTGTCCCTTGATATCAATTCCTTCGTACAACTGCTGGGCTAAACGCATTGTTTTCTGAGTTGAAAAATTTAATGCTTTTGCTGCTTCCTGCTGTAAGGTACTGGTAGTAAATGGAAGTGGTGCTTTTTTCACACGTTCTGACTTTTTCACATCTACCACCTGATATTTTTCCTTTTTCAGGCTTTCTACAATTTTGTCCAGCTCTTCTCTTGAACTTATATCCATTTTCCCTTTTTCATTGCCATAGAACTTGGCTGCCAACAGCTTTTTTTCTCCCGGTATTGCGAACTGTGCGTCCAAACTCCAGTACTCTTCCGGGATAAATGCATTGATTTCTTCCTCTCTATCGCAAATGATTCGAAGTGCCACTGACTGTACACGACCTGCACTTAATCCACGTTTTACTTTTGCCCATAATACCGGACTGATTCGATATCCCACCATACGGTCTAACATACGTCTTGTTTGTTGCGCATCTACCAGATTCATATCAATATCTCTTGCCTGTTTTAAAGATGTCTTTACCGCATTCTTGGTAATTTCATTAAAGCTGATACGATATACATTTTTATTTTCTTCTAATTTCAACGCCTTTGATAAATGCCATGAAATTGCTTCTCCTTCACGGTCGGGGTCCGTTGCCAGATAAATTTTATCAGCTTTTTTTACTTCTTTACGCAATTTTGCCAATATATCACCTTTTCCTCGAATGGTAATATATTTTGGTTCATAATCGTGCTCTACATCAATTCCAAGCTGACTTTTCGGTAAGTCGCGGACATGCCCGTTAGACGCTGCTACTTCATAGTTTTTTCCTAAAAATTTTTTAATAGTCTTCACCTTTGCCGGTGACTCCACAATTACAAGATATTTCGCCATGTGCCTACTCCTTTATATATTGCCCCCTTTATTTCATTCAGACTTCAATCTCGGTCCGCACAAAATAATTTTTATATACTTCTGAAATACAGCCCATTTCCCTTAATGTATTAAGAATTGTTATTAATTCTCCCAAAGGCAAGCCTGTATTTTCCATTAACGTTTCCAAACTTCTCGGGGTTAAATCCACACAACTATACACCAACCTTTCTAATTTTTCAAGTGTCTTTCCTGTTTTTTTTGCTGCATTTCCATCTTGTACTGTTAATTTTTTCACATTTTGCAGCATTTCCTGCACACTTGTAAAAATCCCTGCGCCCTGCTGAATCAAGCGATTGGTGCCCTCACTCAACTTATCTCCAACTCTACCCGGTACTGCATAAATTTCTTTTCCCTGTTCTAACGCAAAATCTGCTGTAATAAGAGAACCGCTCTTTTTTCTCGCCTCCACGATAAGCACAATATCTGCCATCCCACTGATAATCCGATTTCTATTTGGAAAAAATATAGGTCTTGGTGTTGTTTTGGGACAATATTCACTGATAATCCCTCCGCTTTGTGGTATTCTCTCATATAAATCCTGATTTTGCTTCGGATAGCAAACATCTACTCCGCACCCTAAAATTCCGTACGTTTTTCCTTGTGCTCTCAGTGCTCCCCACTGCGCCGCACCATCGATTCCCGCAGCCATTCCGCTAATCAGTTCCACTTCCATTTTTCCTAAAACATATCCTATCTGCTTTGCCACATTTCTTCCATATTCCGAGCAAACACGCGCCCCTACTATGGCAACAGCGCATTTATCTTTCTCGGGCAATCTTCCCCGATAAAACAGTCCATATGGTGCCTGATAAATATTTCTCAAACGACTTGGGTACTCCTCTTGACGAAATGAAACGAAAGAGATTCCTTTTTCTATTTGTTTTTCCTGTTCCTCTTTGGGATTCTTCTTTTGATATTGCTCCAGAATTTCACATTCATTTTGTGTTAAAAATTTTATTTTTTCTAACTTACTTTTATTCATATAATATATTTCTTTTGCTCCGCCTACCTGTTCTTCCAAAGCTATCTTTTTCGCTGCCGATATTCCCGATATTCCTCCTAACCATCTTTTATACATCACTGCCTGTCCATCCTTTTCCATCAATATTTCGATACATAAGGCTCTCCGCAATATGAGAACTGCTAATTTTTTCTTTTCCTTCCAAATCTGCAATTGTCCTTGCTACCCGAATCACTTTATAGTAACCTCTTACACTTAGCTCTAAACTTTCAAAAGCTTCTGCCAACATGGCTTGTGCTTCTTTTTCCATTGGACAAAAATTTTCTATTTGTTCTCCGGGAATTCTACTGTTATAACGAATATTACTTTTCTCATATCGCATATCCTGTAGCCTTTGCACCTCTTTTATGCGCATACTTATTTCACGAGAGGATTCTTCTTTTCCTTTTCCTGTTAATTCTAATATTCCAGGCTTTTGTACCTCTACACATAAGTCAATTCTATCTAAAAGCGGACGACTGATTTTTTGTAAATGACGACGTATCATCGCAGGGGTGCATGTACATTTATTTCGATTGGGATAATAGCCGCAATTACATGGATTCATTGCCGCCACCAGCATAATATCCGCCGGATAACTATATGTTCCCTGGTTACGCACCAGATGTATTCTGCCTTCTTCTAATGGTTGACGTAACACTTCTAATGCCGCCTTTTGAAATTCTGTCATTTCATCTAAAAACAGCACCCCATTATGTGCCAGACTGATTTCTCCGGGTTTCGGAACCTTTCCGCCTCCTGCCATACCTGCCACACTTATGGTATGATGGGGATGACAAAATGGTCTTTTTCTAAAATTTTCTTCTCTTTTTCCGAACATTCCACTTACACTATAAATTTTCGCCAGTTCCAATGCCTCTTCTCCTGAAAGTTCCGGAAGAATTCCCGGAATTGCTCTTGCTGCCGCTGTTTTTCCGCCACCCGGTGGTCCTAACATTAAAAGATTATGTCTTCCTGCTGCGGCAATTTCACAGACTCGTTTTAATACTTTCTGCCCTCGTATTTGCTGAAAATCATATCTGTTCTCTTCTTTTTTTGATTCTGTTTCTTCTATATTATTGTGGTAATTTACAGGAACTTTACAATTGTTTCTATTCTGTAATATTTGGATAAGCTGTTGTAAATTTTCTGCCGGTAATATTTGAATGTTTCCTACCATACCAGCCTCTTTGTCATTCGCCTTCGGAATGCAGATACACTTTTTTCCTGCTTCTTTTGCTGCTATGGTCATTGGTAACACCCCGTCTATGGGGTGAATATCGCCGTTTAGACTGATTTCTCCTGCAAATACAATATCTTCTAAGCTTTTACTGCTAATATGTCCATATGCAGCTAATACAGCCAATGCAATCGGTAGGTCAAATCCTGTTCCGCTTTTTCGAAGTTCTGCCGGATACAAATTAATGGTAATACGTTTAGGCGATAGTCGGATTCCTGTATTCCGAATAGCGACACGAATCCGCTCCTTCGCCTCTTTTACTTCGTTTGAAAGTTCTCCGACCATCTCAAATACCGGCATACCATCACATACGTCTGCCTCTACCTGCACTAAAACGCTTTCAATTCCGCAAACACTTGCGGTTGATACAATACTGTACACAATTCCTCCTTTTGTGCCAGCTTATGGGAATCATGGGCTGATATGCCCCAGATAAAAAGATGGATTTATCATACCATGCTTTCTCCCTTTTTGCAATGCATTTGTACCGGAATTACACTTTTTCAAAACAGACCCTTAGTTTTTCCAATGCCTTTTTTTCGATTCTGCTGACATAAGAGCGCGATATTCCCATCTTATCTGCAATTTCACGTTGGGTTATTGGCTTTCGATTATACAAGCCATAGCGCATTTCGATAATTTCACGTTCCCGTTTTCCCAGTACTTTCGGTATCATCTCATAAAGTCTCTTACTGTTTCCCTTCAACTCGATTATGTCAAAAATATCCTTTTCCTGACTTTCTACCACATCCATAAGATTAATCTGATTTCCTTCTTTATCTGTTCCAATCGGTTCATATAAGGAAACTTCTCTGGAGGTTTTCTTTTTTGCCCGAAAATACATGAGTAACTCGTTATCAATACACCTTGCAGCATAAGTAGCCAAACGATTTCCTTTTTCGTATTTAAAGGTGGATACCGCTTTTATCAGCCCTATGGTTCCTATAGAAATCAAGTCTTCTGTATCTTCCTCTGCGCTCTGATATTTTTTTGCGATATGTGCTACCAAACGTAAATTCCGTTCAATCAAAATATATTTAGCCTCAAGGTCGCCCTCTTTCATTTTTTTCAAATAATATATTTCTTCCTCTGCATTTAATGGCATTAAAAAAGTTTTCAAAAAAAGCACCTCTAAGCTGATTTATTACATTCTATGAAAAATCAAGCTTTGAAGTGCCTTTCCCATATGAAATTCTTTGCTTTTCTTGAAAACTGCCTGTATTAAGAGTATACTTATGCATACATGAAAAATCAGATACACAAGGAGGCAATTATGCAACAGATACCAAACGACCCTGTAATGCTGTTAAGCTATATTAACACCCAATTAAGAGATTTTTACCCTAGCTTAGAGGAACTTGGCAAAAGCCTTGATATTTCTATCTCAGAGCTTACCGATAAATTAGCATCCATTGATTACTTCTATGATGCCAAGAAAAATCAATTTATATAATCAATAATCTTTTTGTTTCAACAATACGTTTTTAATATAGGAGAATGTCTTATCTTCTCCTTCTTCCGCTAACATGCGCAGGAGCTTTTCTAATAGTTTCTGCGTATCTTTATGAATCATATAGTGTCCTCTTCCTTGCGCATAATATTCCCAGGGACTGTCATCCCGATACTTTTCTTTTTGATAGTTTTTTGAAGCTGCTACTCGGTCAATAAACATTTCTACCACATATTTTAATGGCATTTTCATTCCTACCATACTTTTATCTTTCCCCACGCCATAATCAATCCAGTATTCTAAATGATGTTTATTTCTTCCTTTATGATGTAACCATGCACTAGAATATCCTTTCACTTCTCTTTCACGGTTATTTGGGCTGGCTGTTCCCTGATAATATTTACATCCCACCAAAAATTCCGTAGGGGAATATTTGGACAAATCGTGCAAAAGCCCCTGCTTATAAAGTCCTACGCGAAAGCATCCTTTCATAACCAGATACTTGTGGTGATTAATTGTCTTAAAATGTTGCCAGGCTTTCATTTATTTTCACTCCTATTTCAATACTTTAATTTCAATGCTTTATCTAATAATTAAATATAAAATTAATAAATGCACCGGGTAAAACAGGTAAAAGAAATATTTCATTTTCGGTCCCTGTTTTCCGTTATACAGTAACATTGGAATTGTCGCCAATGCTGCGTAAGCCTGCACTCCAACTCCAAAATACAGTAAATTCAATCCGGCAAAAACAACTTGCTTTAACAACCTTTGTTCACGCAAGAAATAAAAACATGCGATAATCATGATTCCACCTGCGCCATAATCTGTTTCTAACAGTTCTGCTATCATGATTGCAACGATAAATGTTCCAAAGGGAAAATTTCCTGCCTTTCCGGACTGAATGACATCTATCATCACAAGCCCTATGAAAAGTGTAAAAAATACATTTTGGTGTTCTAATGTTAATTTACCGAAGAATGCATAATCAAAGGGAATTTCAGATATTAGTGCAAACACTAACAACCGTATTTCGTACTTTCGGATATTACCGGTATGTACTGCTCCTTCTACCAATAAGAAACAAAATATGGGGAACGACATTCTTCCTATGATTCGCAAGCATGTATACTGTGGATACAAGGTGGCACCAATATGATCTATGAGCATGGTAATAATTGCAATCCATTTCAGCGTAAAACCATTAATTCCGATTCTGCTTTTTCCCATTCTTATCTGCTTTTTCCTTTCCTGTTCGTTCTTTTCCTGTCAGTAATAAAATGGTATTTTCCGCTACTTCTATTTCTCCTGTAACCTTGGACTTTTTCTGTTTTTCGCTTCCTGTATCAAATACGATTGACCATGAAATTTCTCTTGGCAGAGCCATCTTTTGAGATTCGTTTTGAAAGTTATATGCAAGATACAGATGTTCTTTTCCGCCATAGGCTCCGCAATAAAACATGCCGATAAAACCTCGATTCCTTTCAAAATCTACCTGCCATCCATCTTCCCCATGGTACGACAAATCCGGGTACCCCCGATTCTCATAATCCATCATTTGATATGGTTTGGAGCGATGAAGTATTGGATAGGATTTTCGAAGTTGTAAAAGTTCTTGCAGATACGCTATCATTTCTCGACTAAGCTTTGTATTCTTCCAATCTTTCCAACCGATTTCATTATCCTGACAGTAGGCATTATTATTTCCATTCTGAGTATTTCCACATTCGTCTCCCATCCATATCAATGGAACGCCTTGAGAAAATACTGTTGCTGCCAAGGCATTCTTTACCTTCTGCTCACGCTGTCGAATAATATCTCTTCGCTTTGTAACTCCTTCCTGTCCGCAATTACTACTGTAATTCCAATCATTTCCATCTCGATTGTCTTCTCTGTTTTCTTCATTATGCTTTCTTCCATAAGAAAATGCATCCCAAAGAGTAAATCCATTGTTTTCTGCCACAAAGTTTACAAATCCCTGATGTTCCTGCTGTCGCTTCATCTGGCAGGAAAATTCATAAATATTTCCTCCCTGATGATTTAGCAACCGGCGCACCTGATACATAAATGCATCATTGTAAGTATATAACTCCGGACCGAAACGCCACTTTGCAGATGCTAATTCTTCTGAAAAGCCATCATAAAATACTTTACAACCGGAAAGTAATGCATCCTTTGCCACCAATTCCGCTACTGTATAATCTCCGATAATTCGAAATCCATCAACATGATATTCCCTTTTCCAATAACGCATTGCATCAATTATTAAATATGGATTTACTTTTTTATCAAAGTAGAATTCTGCCATAAATTCCATATTCAGTTGATGCATTTTATAAATCAGTCTCTTTAAATTATCCGGATTGTTTTCTTCTCCCAGATAAGACGCTTTGGGTGCAAAATAATTTCCTGTGGTATATCCCCAGTAATTCAGCATATTTACCGGATGTTCTTCCCGCTTGTCCTTATCTAATAACAAAAATTCTTCAAACTCATAGATTGGCATAAATAAAAGACTGGTAATTCCAAGTTCTTTTAGATAATCCAGCTTGCGTTCTACCATTTCAAAGGTTCCTTTTTGAGAACTTTCTGTTTTCATCCCCATAGTAAACCCTCTGGCATGCAACTTGTAAATCACCATATCTTCTTTTCTTATTTTGGGATTCTTGTCGTTTTTCCAATCAAATTCAGAAAAATAAAATCCACTTTTAATTTTTTTTTGTTCTTGTTCTCTTAACTTTTTCTGCTGTTTTTTTATTTTTTCAGGCACAAACTTCTCTGTGTATTCTTCTCTTGGCTTACGTCTTTCTTCTGCCCAGGTTTCTCGTCCAATCACTTTTTTCGCATAGGAATCTACACTTTCTATGCCATCTATCTCAAAATTATAATCATATTCTTCCCATTTAAAATTTTGCAATCCTACGGTATAAACCGTAGGGTATGCCTCATCTTGTACCATGGGAATTCGATATACCGTTTCTTTTTCTTTTTCATACAACAACAAATTACAGTTGGCTTCTTCTCCTGTTTGCAAGGAAAATGAAAGGATGTCCTTGTCTTTTGTTACGCCAAATGTTTCATATTTTCCTTTACAAATGTTAAATTCCATATACGCCTCCTGTTTTTGCTTTCCTTTCTATTATATCAATTTCCATATCAGAAAAAAAGCCTAAAAGCAAAAAAACAGGAAGATTACTCTTCCCGTTTTCCTCTTAAACTGTCATATATCCTGAAAATTCTTTCATAATATCGGAAACATGCTCTATCTTCTTAGCTCGCCATGCATTTGCACCGCAAAAGATTAGTCCCTGAGATACTTTCCCTTTTACAGCGTTAATCAAGGCATTGGTGATACAATAGGGAATATCCTTCTGCTTGCAATGTTCTAAGCACTGCAAACACTTCTTGATTTTCACAGGTTCTTTTTCAGTTTCTTCTATAAATGCATTGTGAATTGCTCTTCCCGGCATTCCTACCGGACTCTTTACAATTTGAATTTCTTCTTGTTTTGCATCAATATATGCCTGTTTATAGGCATCGCTGGCATCGCACTCATAGGTTGTTACAAAACGTGTTGCTACCTGCACTCCATCTACACCAAGCTCCATGGCATGCTTCATATCCTGAACATCGTAAATTCCACCTGCGGTTACTATGGGAATATGATAGTCATACTTTTCTCCAAAGGATTCTACAACCTGAATAATTCCCTTTATTTCGTCCTCATACTGCTCCTGTGTAATTGTCTGCAATTCTTCATAAGAAAAGCCTAAATGCCCGCCTGCTTTCGGTCCTTCAATGACAACTAAGTCCGGGCAACGTTTGTACTTTCTGTCCCACAGCTTACAAATTACATTTGCTGACTTAATGGAAGACACAATCGGTGCGATTTTTGTTTTTGACTTTTCTACTAATTCCGGTAATCGGGTTGGCAATCCTGCACCTGAAATAATCAAATCCACACCAGCTTTTACTGCTGCTTTTACATATTCCTCATACTTCTTGGTTGCCACCATAATATTTACGCCTACCACACCGCCCTGGGCAATTTCTTTTGCTCTCTTAATATGCTTTTCGATTGCCTTTAGATTGGTTTCGATAGGATGTTCCTCAAATCCTTTTTCCTGGTATCCTATCTGTGCAGTAGAAATAATGCCTACTCCACCACATTTCGCTACATTTCCAGCCAGTTTTGATAAACTTACACCGACTCCCATTCCACCCTGTATCACAAGGATTTTTGCTACTAAATCTCTAATTACTAACTTGCCCATGCCTGCTTTCCTCTCTTACATATTACGGAATCTTTCATAACGCTGATTTGCAAGTTCTTCTTTCCCCATACCCAGATATTTGTGAAGAAATCTTCGGATTTCTTCTTGCATTTTACCTGCAATATATTCTACATTTTCTGGATTTGCCGGTTCTGGCTCATATATAATTTTCTCGATAATGCCAAGTTCTTTTAAATCTTTTGCCGTTACTCGCATAACTTCTGCCGCTTTCGGTGCCTTGGAAGCATCTTTCCATAAAATAGATGCAAATCCTTCCGGTGATAAAATGGTATAGGTTGCATTTTCCATCATCCATACTTCATTACCGACAGCCAGTGCAAGCGCCCCACCGCTTCCACCTTCACCGATAACAATACTTAATATCGGCACTGTCAAATCCGACATTTCAAACAGGTTTCTTGCAATTGCTTCTCCCTGTCCCCGTTCTTCTGCTTCCATGCCACAGAAAGCCCCAGGCGTATCTACAAAGCAAATAATCGGTCGCTGAAACTTTTCTGCCTGTTTCATTAAACGTAATGCCTTACGATATCCTTCCGGTGACATCATACCGAAATTACGAACCAGATTTTCCTTGGTGTTTTTTCCTTTTTGCTGTCCGATGACAGTTACCGGACAACCATCTAAATATGCAATTCCACCAACCACGGCTCCGTCATCTCCACAGTGACGATCTCCGTGAAATTCTGTAAATTCCTTGAAAATCTCCTGAATATAATCCATTGCTACAGGACGATCTGCACTTCTTGCACGAAGTACTCTATCCCACGCGGATACTTTTTCCTTTTTCTCTTCGTTTTCTACTTCTTTACAACGATTCGGTATCAGTGCTTCTTTTTTATCTACCGGACGATGCATTACGATCAGTTTTGCTAATGTATCTTTTAAATCTTCTCTTTCTACAATGCCATCTATCAATCCATGCTCTACCAAAAACTCTGCCCTTTGGAATCCTTCCGGCAATTTTTGACGAATGGTTTGTTCTATTACTCTCGGACCTGCAAATCCAACTAAAGCTCCCGGCTCTGCTAAGATAATATCACCAAGCATTGCAAAACTTGCTGTCACACCACCGGTAGTCGGATCTGTTAATACGGAAATATACAAAAGTCCTGCTTCAGAGTGACGTTTTAACGCTGCTGAGGTTTTTGCCATCTGCATCAAAGATACCATACCTTCCTGCATTCTGGCTCCACCGGAACAAGTGAAAATAATAACCGGCAACTGCTCTTTTGTTGCGCGTTCTACGGCTCTTGTGATTTTTTCTCCTACAACATAACCCATGCTTCCCATTAAGAATCTTCCATCACACACACACACTACAGCTTCTTCCCCATGAATAGTACATTTTCCGCAGGTAACCGCTTCATCAATTTTACAACGTTCCTTAAGGCTTTCTATTTTCTCCAGATAATCCGGATAATCCAGTGGATTTTCATTTTCCAGTCCCTCATCCCATTTTTCATAACTTCCCTTATCTGCTACCATTTGAAGTCTTTTTTTGGTGGTAAGGCGAAAATATTTTCCACATTTATAACAAATATAGCGGTTTGCTTTTACGTCTTCTTTATAAAGCATTTCTCCGCATGCTTCACATTTTATCCATAATCCTTCCGGTACCTGAGGTTCTTTTCCCTGTACCGCAATGTAATTGGTCTTTTTAAATTTCAGCATTTTTTCTCACCTTTCCGTCAAATCATTCAAAGTAATCCGGGATAAAATGTGTATTGGTCTTTCCCGCTACAAATACCGGATGACTTAAAATTTCATACTCAAAATCCAGATTGGTAACAATTCCTTCTACTACCACTTCCCCTAATGCACTTTGCATCTTGCGTATTGCATCCTGCCTGTTCTCACCATGTACAATCACCTTTGCTACCATGGAATCATAATATGCCGGAATGGTATAGCCATTATACAAAGCTGATTCAATTCGCACACCATTTCCTCCCGGGAAATGCAATTCTTCTATGATTCCCGGACAAGGCATAAAGTTCTTCTCCGGATTTTCTGCATTAATACGACATTCTATCGCATGCCCCCGCAATACCACATCTTCCTGACGAATATGCAATGGTTCTCCTGCCGCAATACGAATTTGCTCTTTTACCAAATCAATTCCGGTTACCATTTCCGTCACGGGATGTTCTACCTGAATTCTGGTATTCATTTCCATGAAATAGAAATTTTTGTGCTTATCTAAGAGGAATTCTATGGTTCCGGCATTCTCATAATTTGCCGCTTTTGCTGCCCGTACCGCTGTATCACCCATACGTTTTCGTAATTCTTCATCCATTGCAGCGCAAGGGGACTCCTCTATCATCTTCTGATGTCTTCTTTGAATGGAACAATCTCTTTCCCCTAATTGAATCACATTTCCATATTTGTCTGCTAAAATCTGAAATTCGATATGTCTTGGCTCTTCAATATACTTTTCAATATACATAGTATCATCGCCAAAAGAATTGATAGACTCTTGCTGTGCCAGATTGAAATTTGCTTCAAAATTTTCCGGTTCAATTGCGATTCGCATACCTTTTCCGCCACCGCCGGAAGATGCTTTAATCATAACCGGATATCCGATTTCTGCGGCAATCTTAGCTCCTTCCTGTGCTGTGTATACAGGTTCTTTGGTTCCGGGAACTACCGGAACTCCGGCTTCCATCATTGTAGTTCTTGCATGAGATTTATTTCCCATTTTTCCAATAATTTCACCGGAAGGACCGATAAATACGATTCCACTCTTTGCACACATATCTGCAAAATGTTCATTTTCTGATAAAAAACCAAATCCCGGATGAATTGCCTGGGCCTTCGTTGCAATAGCTGCACTTAAAATTCTTTCCATATTCAGATAACTGTCGGAAGAAGGTGCTTTTCCGATACAGACCGCTTCATCTGCAAGCTGTGTATGAAGTGCATCACGGTCTGCTTCTGAATAAACTGCTACCGACAAAATTCCCATTTCACGACAAGCTCGAATAATTCTTACTGCAATCTCTCCTCGATTTGCAATCAATATTTTCTGAAACATAATAAAATGCTCCTTTAACTTTTACATTTTACCCAATAGCAAAGGTAAGTTCTGCCTGTGTTACCACTTTTCCGTTTACCGTTGCAGTTGCTTTTCCTATTCCAATTGGTCCTTTTTCTTTGATGATTTCAAGTTCCAGCATCAGTACATCTCCCGGTACTACTTTTTGCTTGAATTTTGCGCTATTAATTGCACCAAAATATGCTGTCTTTCCCTTGAACTCCGGTTTACTTAAAATTGCCACAGCACCTGCCTGTGCTAAAGCCTCGATAATCAGTACTCCCGGCATAACCGGTTCTCCCGGAAAATGCCCTGCAAAAAAAGGTTCATTATAGCTAACACATTTTTTTGCCACAGCTCTTTTTCCCGGCTCTAACTCCTCTATGGTATCAATCAATAAAAATGGTTGACGATGAGGAATAATCTCCATAATTTCCTTTGTTCCCATTAATGACATAAGCTTCTCCTAACCGATAACAAACATTGGCTGTCCATACTCTATCACATCTTCATTGGATACTAAAATCTTCTTTACGGTACCATCATAGTCGCTTTCAATCTCATTCATCAATTTCATTGCTTCTACAATTCCCAGTACCTGCCCCTTCTTCACGCTGTCGCCAACCTTGATAAAAGGTTCTGCATCCGGTGAAGAAGATGCATAAAAGGTTCCAACCAATGGAGAAGTCACAACGTTACCTGCCACTTTATCTGCTTCTTTTTCTGCTGTTGGTGCAGCGTTTTGTTCCATAACAACCGGAACTTCTTGTGGTACTCCATTTACAGTCACCAATTTTTCTTCTTTTTCCTTGCGCATCTGAATCACAGTCCCATTTTCTTCATAGGAAAAACGGGTAAGTTCTGAATCCGATACTGCTGTAATTAATGTAATAAGCTGTTCAAATTCCATGTTCTTACTCCTCATATTTTTTCAAAAGCAGGCTTGCGTTATGTCCGCCAAAGCCAAGTGAATTTGTTAAAGCATAATTAAACTTCTTCTCTATTCCTTTTCCTTGTACATAATCCAAATCCAGTTCATCATCCGGCTGTTCCAGTCCAACGGTCTGATGAATGTAATTGTGATTCATCTGAAGAATACATGCAATTACTTCTACGGCTCCTGCTGCTCCTAACAAATGTCCTACCATGGATTTTGTAGAATTTACTTTCATGTCATATGCATGTTTTCCAAAGGCAAGCTTAATTGCTCTGGTTTCAAATAAATCATTATGATGTGTTGCTGTTCCATGAGCATTAATATATTCTACTTCTTCCGGTGCAATTCCAGCTTCTGCTACTGCATTTTTCATAGCGGTTGCTGCTCCCATTCCATCTTCTGCCGGTGAAGTAATGTGATATGCGTCATTGGTACATCCATATCCAACTACTTCTGCTAAAATCTTAGCTCCACGCTTTTTGGCATGTTCTAAGTCTTCCAAAATTACCACACCTGCGCCTTCACCCATGGTAAATCCACTTCTGTCCTTATCAAATGGGATAGAGCAACGGTGAATGTCATTGCAGGTAGATAATGCTGTTAATGCGGTAAATCCACTTACTCCTACCGGCGTAATGGAACTCTCTGTTCCCCCTGCTACCATAACATCTGCTTCTCCGTGTTGAATGGAACGGTATGCTTCTCCTATAGAATTGGTTCCAGTAGCACAAGCTGTTACTACATTTAAGCTCTTTCCTTTTAATCCAAACTGAATTGCAACATTTCCTGCTGCCATGTTTGTAATCATTAATGGAACCATCAACGGATTGATTCTATTTGGTCCTTTTTCCAACAGCTTGGTATGTTCTCTTTCCATTGCCTGAAGGCTTCCGATTCCGGAACCAATGGCACAACCAAATCTATATGGATCTTCCTCTTCCATATTGATTCCGGACTGTTCTAACGCTTCTTTGGTTGCTGCTACTGCATATTGGCAAAACAACTCCATACGTCTTGCTGATTTCGGGTCCATATAATTTTTGCCATCAAACCCTTTTACATTTCCTGCAATTTTCACTTTATAATCTGTAGTATCAAACTGGGTAATTTCACTGAAACCTATTTTTCCTTGCTGGATTCCATCCCAGAATTCTTCTACATTTAGTCCGATTGGAGTAATTGCTCCCATACCGGTTATTACAACTCTCTTCATGAAATCTCTCCTGTTCCTATTTGTTTTGCCTGAATTTTCGTCACTTTACATTCCCATACCACCATCAACATGCAATACCTGACCTGTAATATAGGATGCATCCTCTGACGCTAAAAATTTTACTGCATTCGCAACTTCCTTTGGATTTCCAAATCTTCCAAATGGAATCTGTGCCTTTCCGGCTTCTACTACAGACTCTGACAATTTTTCTGTCATATCTGTTTCGATAAATCCCGGAGCAACTGCATTCACTCGAATTTCTCTGGATGCTAATTCTCTTGCTAAAGACTTTGTAAGACCGATTACTCCGGCTTTAGATGCTGCATAGTTCGCCTGACCTGCATTTCCCATTACTCCGGAAATAGAAGAAATATTTATAATACAACCAGACTTTTGTTTTAACATTTGTCTTGCTACATGCTTAGAGGTATTAAAGGTTCCCTTTAAGTTAATTGCAAGCACGCTGTCAAAATCTTCTTCCTTCATTTTCATAATTAAGTTGTCTTTGGTAATACCGGCATTGTTTACCAAAATATCTAATCTGCCATGTTTTCCAACAACTTCTTTTATCATTGCTTCTACCGCTGAAAAATTCGAAACATTGCATCCATAGCTTTCTGCCTTGCCACCTTGGCTTGTAATCTCTGATACCACTTGTTCTGCTGCTTCTTTAGAACCGTTATAATTTACAACTACAACAGCTCCCTCGACAGCCAATGTCTTTGCAATTTCTTTTCCGATTCCTCTGGAAGCACCGGTTACCAATGCTATTTTTCCTTGTAAGCTCATCCCAATACCTCTACTAATTTTTCTAAATCCGCAATTGTTTCTACATTATATCCTTTTGCTTCTGGTGCTATCTTTCTTAAGAACCCTGTTAATGTCTTCTTTGGTCCAATCTCAATAAATGTATCTACACCATCTTTTACCATACGTTCTACACTCTGCTGCCAACGCACTGAAGATGAAATCTGACATTCCAATAAGTCTTTTACCAGATTCTTATCTGTCACATAATCAGCAGTTACATTGGTAATATATGGAGTTTTAATTTCTTCCACTTTTACCTTTTCAAGCTCTTGCGCCAGTTTCTTTCCTGCTTCTTCTAACATCTTAGAGTGAAATGGGCCGCTGACTTTTAACGGAATACAACGCTTTGCACCTGCTTCTTTTAACTTTTCTGCCGCTTTATTCACTGCCTCAACTTCGCCGGTAATTACAGTCTGTCCCGGACAGTTATAATTTGCTACTGAAACAATTCCTTCTGCTTCGCTACAGACTTTTTCAATCACATCATTGGAAAGTCCCATAACTGCTGTCATAGCTCCGCCTGTTGGAACTGCTTCCTGCATAAATGATCCACGCTTTACTACTAACTCTAATGCATCATGTACAGACAATACTTCAGAAGCTACTAATGCACCATATTCTCCAAGACTAAGTCCTGCATTTACTTCAGAATAGATTCCCTTTTCCTGTAACACTTTCAAGATTGCAATTTCTACTGTCAGCATTGCTACCTGCGTGTATTTTGTAATATGAAGATTCTCATTTTCCTGAAAAATCAATTCTTCCATAGACAATCCAGATACTTTGTTAGCAATTGCAAATACTTCTTTTGCTCTGTCATAATTTTCATAAAAGTCTTTTCCCATACCGGTATACTGTGCACCCTGTCCCGGAAAAACAAATGCAATTTTACTCATAACGTGTTCCTGCTTTCTGTAACAATTCTGTTGTTTCTGACATAAGTTCTTCAATCATTTCCTTACAGGTCTGTTCTTTTTTTATCATTCCTGCAATCTGACCTGCCATTACGGTTCCGTTTTTCACATCACCTTCTACTACTGCATTTCTCAATGCACCTACTGTTAGAAGTTCTAATTCTTCAAATGGTACACCATCTTTTTCCTTCTGAAGGTATTCCTTTGTCATTTGATTTCTCAACTGACGAACCGGATGCCCATGTGTTCTTCCTGTAACAGCAGAATCAATATCTTTTGCCTTGATAATTCTGTCTTTATAGTTCTGATGACAGATAGATTCTTTTGCTACCACAAATCTAGTACCCATCTGAACGGCATCTGCGCCTAACATAAATGCTGCTGCCATTCCTCTTCCATCACCAATACCTCCGGCTGCAATTACCGGAATCTTTACTGCATCCACGACCTGTGGAACCAATGTCATTGTGGTGGATGCTCCAATATGTCCACCTGATTCTGTTCCTTCTGCGATTACTGCGTCCGCACCGCCTTTTTCCATCATTCTTGCCAGTGCCACACTTGCTACTACAGGAATCACTTTACTTCCATTACGTTTCCACATATCCATGTATTTTCCCGGATTTCCGGCACCTGTTGTAATGACCGGAATGTTTTCCTCTACTAATACCTGTGCTACTTCATCAGCATATGGGCTTAACAGCATGACATTTACACCTATGGGACGATCTGTTATTTCTCGCGCCTTATGTATTTCCTGTCTTACCCACTCTGCCGGTGCATTTGCTGCACCGATAATTCCAAGACCGCCTGCATTTGACACAGCCGCTGCCAGATTATGTTCTGCAACCCATGCCATACCGCCCTGGATAATTGGGTATTCAATTTGTAATAATTCTGTGATTCTTGTTTTCATTTTTATTCTACACCTTTGTCTTTTAAATAATTTACAACATCTCCTACTGTAAGTAACTTTTCTAAGTCTTCGGAAGGAATTTCTACAGAATATTCATCTTCTAATGCCATTACTAATTCAAATAAATCTAAGGAATCTGCTCCTAAATCTTCTTTAAAAGAAGTCTCCATTTTAATTTCTTCTGCCTCCACGCTTAACTGCTCCGCAATAATTTCTTTCATTCTTTCTAACATCTCTGTAATCTCCTTTATATTTTGATTTGCAAATAGTTTGATAGTCAAAGTATATCACAAAATACTACTTTGTCAACAAAAATATAGTATTTTTTTTTCAGTTATGATATGATAAAAATATGAACAAAGGTATTAAAATTTTACGAAAACGGGGTGTGTTAAAATGGTCAAAACTACTATTAGCAAATTAAAACCCGGAATGTTTACGGCAGCGCCGGTATACAATGCTACCGGACAGTTAATTCTGCCGGAACATTCTATTTTAACAGTACAGCAAATTTCTCGTTTGGAATTTTACGGTGTAGAGTGGGTTGCTACTATTCCAGAAGAAGAATTGCGTGATTCTGCTATTGAAGAACTTTCCAAAAGTGAACATGAGGAAATTATCTCTTACTCACAGAAAATTCGTCGTAGTAAATCTTTTCATTTGTTTAAGGTTGATTACAATAAAAAATTAGCACTCTTACAACAATCTATGAATGATTTACTAAAGAAAAATGTTCCGGTTGATACTACTACACTTTTAGAGCAAGTCAGTAGTCTTTACACAAATAATCTGACGACCCTTTCTATTTTTGATATGTTACATAACATGCGTCAGATTGATGATTCTACCTACGCACACTGCCTGAATGTTTCTTTGATTGCACGCATGCTGGGAGAATGGCTTGGATTATCTGAGGATGATTTGGACATACTAACCATTTCCGGTCTGCTTCATGACATTGGAAAATGTATGATTCCTCCGGAAATTCTAAATAAACCTGCAAAACTTACTCCTGAAGAGTATGAAGAAGTGAAAAAGCATGCTCGTTATGGTGCTGAAATTCTGGAAAAGCAGCCAATAGACAAGCGTGTTATCCGGGTTGCTCTTATGCATCATGAACGTTGTGACGGAAGCGGATACCCTATGGGATTAAAGGGCGAAGAAATTGATGATTTTGCTAAAATTATTGCTATTGCAGATGTCTATGATGCTATGACTGCTAATCGCTGCTATCGTAAGGGGCTTTGTCCTTTTGAAGTAATTGCAACATTTGAAAAAGAAGGTCTTGTAAAATACGATTCTAAGTATATTCTTACTTTCTTAAATCGTATTATCGATACCTATATTTGTAACAGTGTACTTTTAAATGACGGTACCTGCGGAAAAATCGTATTAATGAATCAAAAGGCTCTCTCACGTCCTGTAATTCATACGATAACTAACGAGTATATTGATTTAACCAAACATCCTGAACTTTACATTCAGGCAATCATATAACAAATTAAGAAAGAATGAGGTATTTTATATGAACGAAAATCAAACGAACACCCCTATGGAAGATGATGGCGAAGATATGCGTGTTACCTTATCACTGGATGACGGTTCTGACGTAGAATGTGCAATTCTTACTATTTTCGATGTGAATGAACAAGATTATATTGCACTCCTTCCTTTAGATGAAAATGGAGAAGGAAATGAGGACGGAGAAGTATACATCTATCGCTATTTTGAAGATAATGACGGAAATCCTTCCTTAGAAAACATTCAGGATGATGATGAATATGAAGCTGTGGCAGATCGTTTTGATGAACTTTTAGACGAAGAAGCCTTTGATGACATGGAATAATCGTACAATACATTTATAAAAGAACTGGCTCCCCCTTATCTGTAAGCCAGTTCTTTTATATTATATGAAATATCATGCTTCCTGTTTTTCAGACATTTCCCCTATAAATCGTGACAGTTCTACTTCTTTTCCATTGTATTTCTTTACACTATTAATATAAAGTGCCTCTTTTGCCCTTGTAACTCCGACATAAAACATTCTGCGTTCTTCCTGCAAGTCTGCATCTAAGACAGCCTTTTTATAAGGCATAATTTCTTCATTTACATCTATGATAAATACAACAGGATATTCTAACCCTTTGGAACTATGTAAGGTGGCAAGAGATACACAATCCTCCATTGCCTCCTGCTGCTTCTTTTGCTCCTTTAATTCCTGGGTATATTCCTCCATATGGTCAAACCATGCACCATATGTTTTAAATTCCTTTGATGCTTCCTGAAGTTCATCTAAGACTTCAATTAAATTATCTTCACTGATTCTACGATAGTCTGCGTATTCCTTTAGATACTCTTCATATCCGATAGAATGGCGAATATAGTTAATTGCTGCATAGGGTGAAATTCTACTGATAACGCGTAAGTCTACTTCTAACTGTTCGATGCGTTCCGCTACCCAGGGTTGTTTTTTCTCATAAAAATATTCTGCCCATGCATCAAATGCAATTACTTCCTCATCAACGCTTTCTCTGGTAATATATCGTTTTGGACGATTCATAATCTGAAGCACATCTCTTCGTTCACGTCCGCCCATTGCCAGTCTGATATACGTTAAAATATCTCTTGTAATCCAATGCTCGTAAAGATTCGGTATGTTATCCTTGGTTCGGAACGGAATATTATAGGTCATCATCTGCTCCATAAGATTTCGCGGTTGTGTATTGGTACGAAATAAAACTGCAAAGTCATTATAGCTATATCCTCTTTCACAGCCATCTAAAATAGCCCTGATAATTGCCCTGCTTTCTTCTAAAGGACTTTCGTATACCTGATAGAACACACCCTTGGTACTAGGTCGGTTGGCATGAATCTCTTTTGGAAATCTTGCTTCATTATGGGCAATCAGCCGTAAGGAAGATGCTACAATTTCTTTTCCGGAACGATAATTCACATCCAGTAAAATTCGTCTTGCCTTGGGATATGATTTTTCAAATCCCAACATAATCTCCGGCTTTGCCCCTCGGAAACGATAAATAGACTGGTCATCATCTCCTACGATAAAAAGATTGTTTTCCGGTTCCGCTAACATTTTTATAATATCGAATTGTATCTTATTAATATCCTGAAACTCGTCAATCAAAATGTATTGAAACTTTCTCTGCCATGCCGCCAAAATATCCTTACGTTGTGAAAAAAGTTCATAACAATACACCAACATATCATCAAAGTCAATCAATCGTTTCTGTCTCATAGTGCCCTCATAACTTTGATATATCTGCTCAAACACTTCTTTTCCGCAATTCTTGGAATAATAGTGTTCTAACGGCACTCCTGAATTTTTTACCAGACTGATTTCTCCTAAAATATCGCTGATGAACTCATTTTCATCCTCATATTCCAAATGCATTTTCGTAATAATTTCCCGTATCAGGAGAAAACGCTGTTCTTCCTTTATGATATTGTCTGCCCGAAATCCATAGGCATGTTTTAAAATACTGAAAAATACTGCATGAAACGTACCAAAAGTAACCGGATATTTCTTTCCTCCCATTAATCGGAAAAAACGTTCTTTCATTTCCATTGCTGCTGCTTTGGTAAACGTAATAACAAGAATGCGAGATGGGTCTACGCCTTGACTGACAATTAAATTCTTTGTCCTTTCTGTGATAACAAGAGTCTTGCCGGACCCGGGACCTGCCAATACAAGCATTGGTCCTGTCCCATGTCCGATAGCCTCTGTCTGAGATGTATTAAAACTCATATATGGTCCTTCTTATGCTGGAATCTCTGCTTCCAACTTTGCAATTGCTGCCTTGATTCGTACAATAGATTCTTCCTTACCAAGCACTTCCATCAGTTCGGTTGCTCCACCTGGTGTCATCTGTTTTCCTGAAACTGCTGTACGCACCGGCCACATTACATAACCATTCTTGCAGCCTTTTTCTTCTACATATTTACAAAGCATTTCGTACAATGCATCATTGGAATAATCGGTCTGTGCTTCTAATCTTGGAAGTAATTCCTTTAATACTTCTAAGGAAGTTTCCGGAGTTGTCTTCATCTTCTTATGAGCATACATAGAGATATCATAATCCGGTACACTTTCAAAGAAATCAATGTGTTCTGCAATATCCGGGAAGATTTCGATTCTGGTCTTAACCATCTGTGCAATCTTCTTTAAGTCATAATCCTTTGTGATTACTTTCTTGATATAAGGCTCTGCCATCTCGTAGAACTCATCAAAATCCATTGCCTTTAAGTATTCACCATTCATCCATTTTAACTTTACAATATCGAATACTGCCGGTGATTTACTGATTCTATGATAATCAAATTCTTTAATTAACTCATCCAGTGAAAATATCTCTCGATTGTCCTCCGGGCTCCATCCCAATAATGCAATATAGTTTACAACTGCCTTAGTTAAGAATCCCTGGTCAATTAAGTCTTCAAAAGAAGCATGTCCGCTTCTCTTAGAAAGCTTCTTATGATTTTCATCTGTAATAAGTGGTAAATGAATATAAACCGGTGACTTCCATCCAAAAGCATCATATAAACGCTGGTATTTTGGAGAGGAAGACAGATATTCATTTCCTCTTACTACATGTGTGATATTCATAGTATGATCATCTACTACGTTTGCAAAATTATAAGTCGGATATCCATCAGACTTAATCAGTACCATGTCATCTAATTCTGCATTTTCTACAGTAATATCTCCGTAAAGCTCGTCATGGAAGGTAGTTGTTCCTTCGTTTGGGATATTCTGACG
>JAAYPT010000081.1 GCA_012519695.1 Clostridiales bacterium
CCGTTCATAATGCCGTCATCTATGAGTTGAAAGTTCATTGATGCCGGCTTTTTTTGAAGTATTGCAGAAGCAGAAAAATCTTTTTTATGATAAAGAAACATATATAAGACCAATGGTGGTAAGTATAAAATACAATAGCTTGGAAGCAAAAGTTTCGGACAATGCAAACAATCTGTAATAATAAATCCACTAATAAACACAGGGCTGATATTGTTACAGATACAAAACAGGTGACTACCTTCTTCGTAGGTCATTTTTTGGGATAGTACCAATTCCGCAGCGATTTTGCTGCCTAGTGGGAATCCGAAGAGTAAACCTGCAATTAACGGATAGAGACCTGCACTGCTGATAGGAAAGAAATGCTTTACTATTTTGTGAAGTTTTCCTGTCATATTGTCCAAAAGTCCGGAGTGAATTAATATGTAGGATAGAATGGTAACCGGAAGAAGTGTTGGCATCATTTTTTCGTACCAAAGCTTCAAACCTACGGAAGCTGCCATTACAGCATCTTTTGGAAAACATAAAATATAGCTTAAAAAGCTTAATAAAATAATAATGTACACGATTTTTTTCATAGTTTATTCTATGAATCATAATAATAAATATGCGTAAATTAGGAGGTCATAAAATGAAAGTTTGTAAAGATTTAAAACCAAAGAAAGTATTTGAATATTTTGAAGATATATGCAGTATTCCACATGGTTCTCAAAACACAAAAGCAATCAGTGATTACTGCGTTAATTTTGCCAAAGAGCATGGTCTTAAGTATATTCAGGATGAAATGAATAATGTGATTTTATTTAAAGAAGGATCAAAAGGATATGAAAATGCAGAGACCATTATTATTCAGGGTCATATGGATATGGTATGCGAAAAAGAAAATGGTGTGGATATTGATTTTGAAAAAGACGGCTTGAATCTTTTTATAGATGGTGACTTTTTAAAGGCAAAGGGAACTACCTTAGGCGGGGATGATGGAGTCGCCGTAGCTTATACGTTGGCTATTTTAGATGATGACACTTTGGCACATCCACCATTAGAAGTTGTAATTACCGTAGACGAAGAAATCGGTATGCTTGGAGCAGAAGGAATTGATCTTTCCATGTTAAAAGGAAAGAAACTTTTAAATCTTGATTCTGATGAAGAAGGAATTTTCTTAACGAGTTGTGCCGGCGGACTTACTGCTGAGTGTACTTTGCCAGTCACACGAAAAAGTGTAGACGGCATGAAATATGAATTGAAAATCACAGGACTTCAGGGTGGACATTCTGGAAGCGAAATCCACAAAGGACATGGAAATGCTATCATGTTGATGGGAAGATTGCTCAAACAGTTAGCTGACCAAATGGATATCTCTTTAGTTACATTAGGTGGCGGATTAAAGGATAATGCCATTCCAAGAGAAACGGTGTGCACTATTTTAACAGACGAAGCTAATGAGGCAGAACTTTTAGCATTCGTAAAAGAATATGAGGCAGATTTAAAAAATGAGTATCACATCTCCGATGCAGATGTTTCTGTGCTTTGTACGAAAAAGAAACATACTACTGATGAGACTTTGGATAGAACTTCTTTTGTAAAAGTATTATTTATGCTGCGTAACCTGCCATGCGGTGTACAGCATATGAGCATGGATATTCCAGGATTAGTAGAGACTTCCTTAAATGCAGGAATTATGACACTAAGCGAAGATACTTTTGCACTTTCTTTCTCTGTAAGAAGCAGTGTTACCAGCCGCAAGTATGAAGTAACAGATCGTCTTACTTTTGTAACAGAGTTCCTTGGCGGTAGTGTAAATATCAGCGGTGATTATCCGGCTTGGGAATATAAGGCTGAATCTAAGATGCGTGATTTAATGGTAGAAACTTACCGTGATTTATTCCAGAAGGAGCCACAGATACAGGCAATCCATGCAGGATTAGAATGTGGTATCTTTTCAGGTAAAATTGAAGGACTTGACTGTATTTCCTTCGGACCGGCTAATTTTGGTATCCATACACCAAAGGAACGTTTAAGTATTTCTTCCACAGAACGTGTATGGAATCTGATTGTTGAGTTTTTAAAACGCTCCAAATAATATGAAAAAACGCGTAGGGTTGTTTTGTATACTTTTTACTGTAATTCTTGGATTTGACACGGTGGCTATCGTACGAATTCAAGGAATTGCACAGGTAATGCATCTCATGGATGCCGAAAGTACGAAAGAAAAACTACGCGACCAGAGTATTTCCCCGGAATTATATAACCAATTCTGCAAATATGAAGGAAAAGGGGAATTTTCCCGCTATGAATATCTTTGTGGTTATTTTTTTATCGGGGAAAAAACGAAAAATTCTCTTGATGAATACTTGAGACTAGTGACAAAATATAAAAAGCAGGAGTTTTCTCGTATGACAGCGTATGAGCAGGCAATTTGGCATGATATTGTGTATTTTCCAATTCCTGCCGAACGTGGAGGAATATTACACGTTTCCTTTGAAAACTCCTGGATGTCCCAGCGCACGTTCGGTGGGAAAAGGGGACACGAAGGAACGGATATTATGGCATCTTACAACCAACGAGGACATTATCCGGTCGTTAGTATCTCTGATGGTATTGTAGAAAAAACAGGATGGCTTCCACAGGGAGGATATCGGATAGGCATTCGTTCCCCCAGTGGAGCCTATTTTTATTACGCCCATCTTTATGATTATGCAGAAGGAATTTCGGAAGGATGTAACGTAAAAGCAGGCGAACTTTTAGGATTTATGGGAGATAGCGGTTATGGAGAGGAAGGCACCGTAGGAAAGTTCGATGTACATCTTCATATGGGCATTTACTTAAATGATGAAAAGGGAGAAGAATTCAGCATCAATTCATATTGGATTATGAAATATTTAGAAGATAAACTTCTGATTAGTCAATATGAATAGTTATGGTTATAAAAAGGAGTTTGAAACTATGCAGTTAAGAATCGACAAATTTCTGGCAGATATGGGAGTCGGTACTCGAAGTGAGGTAAAACAATATATTCGGAAAAAACAGGTACAGCTTAATGGCAGCATTGTAGCAAAACCTGAGCAGAAAGTGAATCCGGAAACAGACCAAATCACTTTTCAAGGACAAAAAGTCGGTTATGTAGAAATGGAATATTTTATGTTGTATAAACCTCAAAACTGCGTAAGTGCTACTACAGATGCTACACATAAAACCGTATTGGACTACATAAATACGAAAAAACGAAAGGATTTATTTCCGGTGGGAAGATTGGATATTGATACCGAAGGGCTTCTTCTAATCACCAATGATGGAAAACTGGCTCACGAGTTACTTTCTCCTAAAAAACATGTGGAAAAAACTTATTATGCGAAAATCCAAGGAGAAGTAACAAAAGAAGATGTAGCATATTTTCAGCATGGACTAGATATTGGAGAAAAGGATTTGACTAAGCCGGCAATGCTACATGTCATTACTTCTGACACTATCTCTGAAATAGAAGTAACAATTACGGAGGGAAAATATCATCAGGTAAAAAGAATGTTTGAAGCGGTCGGAAAGAAAGTGGTTTACCTAAAACGCATTTCCATGGGACCGTTACAGTTAGATGAGACATTGCAGCCGGGCGAATACCGGGAATTAACGGAAGAAGAAAAAGCTGCACTTTTAGATACATTTTAGATACATTTTAGATACATTTTTGTGGTACGCTTTTTTTTATCAGATAAAATTAGTCGTAAACGACACCACTCGTAATTAAGAAACAATATGGGAAGGAGCACGGGTATGATTCGTATTCTGGTTGCAGAAGATGAACGTCCAATTTCAGATTTGATTCGTTTAAATCTTACAAAAGCAGGGTATCATTGTACTTGTGTTTATGACGGATTAGCGGCAGCAGATATTTTAGAAGAAGGGAACTTTGATTTAATTTTACTGGATGTTATGATGCCCGGATTAAACGGATTTGAATTAATGGAATATATACGTCCTTTAAAAATACCAGTCATTTTTTTAACTGCAAAATCTTCTTTAAAAGACCGAATGACAGGTCTGACATCTGGGGCAGAAGATTACATAACAAAGCCCTTTGAAATTGTAGAATTATTGGCACGGATAAATATTGTTTTACGCCGTTATCATAAAACAGAACAATTACTGGTAATGAATGATATTACCGTAGACGTAGAGAATCAAACTGTCACACAAAATGGAAAAGAAGTGGAATTGACACCAAAAGAACTGGAATTACTGATATTTCTTATGCGCAATCGAAATATTACATTGTTTCGCGAGAAAATATATGAAGAAATCTGGGGAACAGAATATTCAGTAGAATCCAGAACTTTGGATCTGCATATTCAAAGACTTCGAAAAAAATTAAACCTGGAAAACTCCTTAAAAACCATTTTTAAGGTAGGTTACCGCCTTGAGGATACCAATGAAATTTCGTTATAAAGTATTAATTATTAATCTTATATTGTTGTCATTAAGCCTGGGAGTCATAGGATATCTTATGATTCGCAGGAATTTTGACTTGGCAAAAGATACCCAACTAAAAAATGCCATAGTGCAAAACAATTTGCTTCAATCATCGGTAGAATATGCAGTGTTGCAGCTTTTAAATAATTCAGAACGCAGTGTAGAAACAGGTCTTTCTGACATTGGAGAACAGGTTGCCAGCAGCCTAAGAACTACAGACACCTCCTTTTCCATTCGATACGGAAATGACGAGGCATACTTTAGTGGAGAGCAAGACTCAAACATTCCAGAACATCTTTTTGATGATTTAAAGTCAGATGGAAAGAATTATGTAATAGTAAAAGAAGATGGAAAACATTATATCTATGTTACTTCCTTTAGCAAAGTACAAAAGAAAAATCTATACATTATAAGTAAAAGTAATATATCGGAAGCCTATAATCTTCTGGAGGAACAGGTAAAATATTTTCGTTTTGCCCTCCTTGGAATACTGCTGGCAGATTCTGTAGTCATATATTTGTTAAGTACCTATCTGACCCGCCCATTGGAACAGTTAAATCATATTAGTGAAGAAATGGCACAAGGAGATTACACGGTAAAAGCTGATGTGAATACCGCGGATGAAATAGGGCTTTTAGCTCAGAAGTTCAACGTTATGTCTCAGGCAGTGTCAGAGCATATTGAAGAATTAAATGATATGATACATCGAAGAGATCAGTTCGTAGCAGATTTTACCCATGAAATAAAAACACCTATGACAACCATTATTGGTTATGCAGATACCATGCGTTCTATGGAACTTCCAAGAGAGGAAGAACTAACAGCCTTAACTTATATTTTTTCTGAGGGAAAACGTTTAGAAAAAATGTCCCAAAAATTATTTGAATTAATTTATTTAAGACAGCATGATATTGAAAAAAGTCACATTCATGTATCAGACATGGCAAATCAAATTGTAAAAATTATTTCTCCTGCCATGGCACAAAAGCACCTTCAAATTATAAGTGATATTGAACCCGCTGTTATAGAGGGAAATCAAGAATTATTAATAACAGTGTTTGTCAATTTACTGGATAATGCACGAAAGGCATCTTCTCCAAATCAGCAAATTCTGTTTCAAGGACGTGCCGGAAATCAAGAGCATATGGATTACTATGAGTTTTCGGTTATTGATTATGGAATCGGAATGTCAGAAGAAGAGGTGAAAAATATCTGCAATGAATTTTATATGGCGGACAAGTCCAGAGCACGAAAAGAGGGTGGAGCTGGAATTGGAATGTCCTTAGTTGCTGTAATTTTAGAACACCACGAAGCCAAACTGACAATTCAAAGCACCCCCGGAAAGGGAACCCATATTCAGGTACGTTTTTATAAAATACATACGGATAAGGAGGAGGCGAATCTAAGTGAAGCAATCTAAAAAGTATTCGATTTTGCTTGGTATCCTGACTATTTGCTTCGTACTTTCCGGTATCCTCATACCGGGCAAGTTACTGAGTCTCCAGGAAAAACAGGAGTACAACAAAGTATATTCTGTACAAAAACAGTATCTTTCCTCCAGTGCTGCCATGTCTCGGAATGCTTCTCAAAACTTAAGCAACAACGAACGTCTTCAGTTAATTACCGGGCAATGGGAAAGTGAAATCCAAGCTGCGAAGAATTATGAAATGTCCCAACAGGACTACGAAATTGTTGCCATAGCAAAGGAACAACTGAAACAGCTTTATGACAATGGATTATATCCGGTAGATTTATCTTCGGGCTATGGGAATTGGTATATCTGGAAGACAGAAGCATTTAAGGCAGTGGATACTACATTTCACACCTATACCGCATATTACTGGAAGATTGAGTTTCAAAAATATGATCAAAGTCAAACCCACACCATATGGATATTAGAGGATGGTACTATATTTTTGGCAGAGACTTCCGGTATAGAGAAAATGGAAACTCCAGTTTTGAACACGGCAGAAAATGTATTAGAAATGTATCGGAATAATTCACCGGAAGAAAACACTGTTGTTTTGGCACTTGATTTTTCTGACAAAAAAATAGAAGACTGGTTTCCTTACGGAAATTTACCTGCTTCCGATATGATATGGCAGGGATTGACACGCATAACAAAAGGAACAGAGACTTATGCTATATTACAATGTTATAACGATAAGAATTATTGCTATTGGATGATTCCATATACAGAAGGCTATCAGAACTAATTGACAAAAGGAGAGCATATGAACTTGCTCTCTTTTTTTATACAATAGAAAATTGCATCCTATTGTATAAAAACGCTCCACATAGATACAATTTGTTTACATGCGTTTGTTATAGTAATGACAGTGAATACAGGAAAGGTTATGGGTGAATGATATGAGAAAACAATGGTTACAAAAAGTAGTTACGATATGCCTTGCAGGGGTTTTACTTGGAGGATGCGCTGAAAAGAAAGTAGACTACCAATTAGAAAAAGGACAAACAAATCAGGAAAAAAATACGGATACAGGGAGTCTTGAAAAGTTAAAGACAGCAGAAAAATGGAATGATACATGGACATTAAAAGATGCGGCTGGAGAAAAAGTGGACGTAAGCATTGATGCCGATGTAACGGTTCCAGATGTGGAAAGTATGTCAGTAGTGGAGGCAATACAAACTCCAATGGATGCAACCTTTAAAGAACAGATTTTAAAAGCATTTTTTCAAGAGTCAGATATTTACTATTATGACATACCTCATCGTTCCAAAGAAGAACTGGAACAAGAAATTACATCCCAGGAGAAAATGATTCAAATACATGAAGAGAACCTCGAAAAAGTCACAAATGAAGATACCAAGGAATATGTTAACGATAATTTAGATGAAGCAAAAAAAATGCTAGAACAGTGTCAAAAAGCATTACTTACCGCCTCTGATACCAGAACAAAGGCTGAAAGTTATGCGGCATGCAACGAATATCTCGGATTTATAAATGAAATCCCCTATTATGTATACTTTTCTACAGATGAGATTCCGGAGGTACATATTCAAATGGGATATCCGTATGATACTATTTCAGCTTCTGACGATGCCCCAGAAACATTAAAAGACAAATCCCATGTAAATTTTTATTCAGATACAGATACATCGGGAGCCCCAATCACTGAGAAAAAAACAGATACAGAGTTGGAAAACACCTGTAGTATCTCGCAAAAGGACGCAAAAGCACAGGCTGAACAGCTCCTTACCAAGATGGGCTTAGGGGAGAAAGTCTGCACTTCCCAATCTCCGATTCTTTGGGATGGTTATAATGATACAGATTCTGCCGATGAAGAAAGCGATTTGGAAACGGTTCCTTATGGATACTTCTTTCGATTTGGCACTGGTGTAAATAATATAGCCTTTTCTTCCTTTGGCATGGCTACAGACTATATTCTGGCAGGAAATGGTGCGAGTGCCGCAGGAATTCCAAATGAATTAAGCGACGACATTAGAGTGTATGTGACAGACAAAGGTGTAATTTCTATAGATATTTTGAATCCGATTACTGTAACAAAAGTGACAAATCAAGTAGAAATTTTACCGCTTTCAACGATTCAGGAGCTTATGAAAAACGAAGTATCCGAGCATCCGGAAAAATATGATTTTAAGGAATATCGGTATATGACAGATATGGAACTTATTTATTTTCCGGTCAGGGATAAAGAGAATAGTAGTAAGTTGAGTTATCTTCCGGTGTGGCGTCTGAGTAGTCAACATTATATCAACCCGGTATTAATTAATGGAATTGATGGAAGTGTTATCTATCTGGATGATTTGTTGTCATAAAAGCGGAGGTTGCTATATATGAACAGGAAACATTCCAAAATAGTTTTTCTTGTGGGAGTGTGCTTTTTAACGGGTTGTTCACAGAAACATACAGATCTTGTTACCATAGAACGTACTCCCTATGAAAAGTTGACTTACGAAACTGCGGAAGTACAAAAAGGGGATTTAGAACCTTCTGTGACTCTGGCATTGAAAGCAGAAGGATATCAGCAGATTACATATGATGCCACAAATGAAGAGCTGCAATTAGACAAAGTAAATGTTTCTGTTGGAGATCATGTGAATCAGGGACAGGTTTTAGTTTCTTTTCAATCAGAGGAATTGCAAAAGACCATTGAAGAACAGGAAGAGTCTGCAAAGCAAAAGTTGCTTTTAGCAGAGCATTATAGCAATCTAATGAAGCTTGATAACAGTTTGGACTATCAAAATGATATTTCAGATTTACAGGCAGATGCAGAAGTGGCAAAACTCTATGCCCAGGAGGCCAGAGAAAAATTATCTCGTTATCAGCTTGTAGCAAAAGAAGCCGGAACCATTACAGGCATGGATAGTTCGCTCCAGAATGGAATTTTTGTTCCCGGGCGCAGACTGATCACAGAGGTATGCGGAACGGGAAAGTATCAGACGGAGTGCCCACAGGGATATACTTTTCAGGTGGGAGAGATTTATACTGCCACTACCGGAACATTATCTTATGAGTTACAGGTAGAACAGGTAAGTGATGCAAACATTTTATTTTCTCCTGTTTCGGATATGTCTTCCGCTGCAAATACCAATACCTTAAATATGACTATTTCAAAACCGCCATTAATTGATGTGATCTATATAAATACCGCGGCGATTCATGAAGTAAATAATCAATATTTTGTATATTTGCTAAATGATAATGGATACCGTGAAGCAGTATCCGTAATCCCAGGAGAGCAGGTTGGTGAATACACCGTAATTGCCGATGGGCTTTCCGTTGGAGAGAAGGTGACTTTAAATTGAAACGAATTCTTGTATGGATAACAGTCCTGACAATGTTTTTATCTGGCTGTGGTTCAAAAAAGCAGGATACAGTTCCGTCTTTAATAGAACCGGTTTCTGTAAATGCTTCATATCGTCCGGTAGAATATGGTTCTGTGGGAAAAAAAGAGGTACTTCTTGGCACAGTTGTTCCAAGAGAATATGGACATTATTACGATACAAATGTTGCAATCTCTCAAATAACTGTAGATATCGGAGATAACGTAGAAGAAGGCGATGTCCTTGCTTATGCCGATGTAGATGCAGCAAAGGAGGAATTGGCAAAATATCAGAAAGAATTGGATTATGAAAATGCCTCCTATCAGTTGAATTGCAAGATATCCCAGGCAAAGCAGGAGGATTATGCCCAGCAGAAAGCATTAGCAGAACAGCAGCAGATAGCGGAATCAGAAGAAAATATAGTGGCGGATGCAACGAATGATATAGAAGCGGCAGAACCTACGATAGATTATGATATACAGCTTGCTGTAGAACAGGAAAATGCCCGTTATGATACATTACTTCATGAGTATCATGTGTCAAAATTGGAGAACTCAATAGAAAAATCACAAAAAGTTGTTGCCGATGGAACATTGACTGCCAGAAAAAGCGGACAGGTAACTTATGTTAAAAATATAACAAATGGAAGAAATGCAGGTGCAAATGAAAATATTGTGGTGATTTCTGATTTGGGAGATACCTATATTGAATTAACTGACACAAATGTATCAGAATATAAATTTACGGATTATGAAAAGAAATATATTCTGATAAATGGCCAGGAGGTTTCTGTTTCGGAGGAGGCGTATTCCACGGAAGAACAGATTCTTGCCGAAGTAAATCAAAAATATCCCAATGTACGGATACAATGCCCGGAAGCAGGAACACTTACCCTTGGAGATAACTATCCGGTATATTTTATGAAAAAGGATACAGAACATGTTCTGGTTGTTGGAAATGATTCTCTTAATACACAGGGTGAAAAACACTATGTTTATGTAAAGTCAGCAACAGGAGAACAGGAAAAACGGGAAATAGAAATCGGTGTAGCTGATGACAATTATACCCAGGTGACATCCGGACTTTCCGAAGGCGACATGGTTTATTACCATTCCACTGCGAAGCTTCCTTATGATTACTCCCAATATGAAGTAGTATTGTCAGACTTTGCAATTCCAAATCACGGAATTCGTTTTAGTAAGTCTGATACGAATATTTTTCCATATCTTAGTGAGTATGAAGGAACAATATCAAAAATTGCAGTTACTCAGGACACACAGGTAAAAAAAGGTGACTTGCTTTATATCATTGATACCGGTGTGGGAAAGGCAGCTATGGCAGAAGCAGAAAATGCCATTCAAAAGGAAAATGAGTCCTATCAGCAAAAACTGGCTTCCTATGAAGAACAGAAAAACAACAGTAATACGTCCCAACTTGCTGTCCTGGATTTACAAGAACAACTTGCAGCCCTGGAACACAATTACAATCTGAAAAAATTAGAGTCAGAACGTGATAAGGTGGGAAAAAACAATGATGGTACCGGAAAAATCTCTGTGTATGCTCAAATGGATGGTACTGTTTCAAAAATAGAAGTTTCAGAAGAAAGTCAGGTGGAAAAAGATGACCAGGTGCTCCCGCTTACTACAAAGTCTACAGATGTTCTTCTGGTACAAATGGAACAAAGCAAAGAGATTACACTTTATACGGATAATATTGCAGATATTGGAGAAAGAATTTCCATGTCAACCAAAGATGTCACCTACGAAGGTACCTGTGTAGGACAAGCTGTTAGCAACATTAATCAAAACAAAGGATATGTCTATACGGATGCACAAGGCAAAGTACATTTATCCTATTCCACACTTTCCGGCTATAAGCGTCCGGCCTTTTATATAAAATTGGATAATGCTTCAGATTTATCCGAAATCTCAACCGCCAGCAGTGTAGACTTTTCTTATCGTTTACTGCACGGAGCAATGGTACTGCCTACATCTATGATTTATAAGGAAACAGACCCATTAAGTCCAAACAAAGTATCTTACTATGTATGGCGTGTCATGCACCAGGAACTGGTAAAGCAATATGTATTAATTGATGATTCATTACAGAATGGTGGCAAAACAGTGGTATTATCCGGCATAGCCCCCGGAGATATCCTGGCACAGGAATAGGAGGATCGTATGCTGCAATTTGTATGGAATAAAATAAAAAACAAAAAATGGCTGAATCTTTGTCTTTTGATTGGAATTTCCCTATTAACCGCGTTGTTTGTCTGCCATCCCATGTTTGAAAAGGGTGCTAACAATGAAGTGCTAAAAAAATTGTTTCTCACCTATGCACAGGAACAAAAAGAATTTCCGGCAACATTAGAACGAAATGGAACTTTTGACAAAAAAGACTATTCCACCGCAAAGTCAGTCTGCCAACAATTAGACGCTTACGAAAATAAATGGACAGAATATGTTGATTTGGACGTAATTGCTTCTCAGCAGCATTTGCGTCTTTCCGGAAATAATGCCGATACCAGTCTGGGTGGAAAAAATTACAATCTGGCTGTTGGATTATTGCCTGAAATGGACAAATATACAAAGGTGGTACAGGGAGAAGCATTAAAAAAGGCAGTTTGTGAACAGGGGATTTTTCCATGTGTCATCAGTGAAAGTACAATGGATGCTTATGGACTGGTGGTGGGAGAACAACTAAATTTCACTTCTATGTCTATGGATAACCAAGAACCGTTATGCTTTCAAATTGTAGGAATTATAAAAGAGACTGATATTCATAATAATTACTGGAACCATACTCTTAGCGATTTTGAAAAAGAGATATTGGTATCGGAAGAAACATTTGATACACTTATTTCTAAATATAATCAAGACACGATTGCCTATCAGGAAAGTCTTATGCTTAATTACACTCAGATTACCTCTGATAATGCAAATACATATGCCTCTTATCTGCGACAATTCCAAAAGGCAGATGGATTCTTCTCAGAAAATATTTTAGATACTTTACATACGTTTTCAATAGAAAAACAGACCATTCGCAGGATGTTATGGGCACTGGAAATTCCTTGTATTGTATTACTTTTATTATTTATTTACATGGTGTCTACCCAGATTCTTACATCAGAAGAGGGAGAAATTACAGTTCTTAAGAGTCGTGGAACAACTCGGATGCAAACGCTTTCACTTTACCTTCTGCAATCCGGGATACTATCTTTCCTTGGAATGGGAATTGGTATCTTGGCAGGGTACGGTATGTGTAAAATGGCTGCTTCTACAGATGCCTTTTTAACCTTTACCTCAAAAGACATTAGCATGTATGAATTCACATGGCAAATGATTCCGTTTGGATTACTGGCTTGTATCATATCTATTCTTTTTATGACAATACCGGTGTGGAAACGTACCAAGGGAACCATTGCAACGCCAAAAACGCTTTATTATTCTGCAATGCCAATTCCCTTTTGGGAACGTTATTTTCTTGATATTATCCTGCTTATTATATCCGGTTACCTTTTGTATAACTTTAACAAGCAAAAAGACACACTTACCTTAAGTATGATTGCCCGGAAAAGTATTGATCCTATGATGCTATTGAATACTTCATTATTTATCTTCGCCTGTGGACTTTTATTTCTAAGACTAAGCCGTTACTTTGTGTTGCTCATTAACCACCTTGGGCAAAAGTATTGGAGTCCGGCTTTATATGCATCTTTTTTACAACTAAAACGCACTTGGCATAAACAGGGATTTCTGGCAATCTTTTTGATTATGACCATTTCCAGTGGTATCTTTGATGCAAATATGGCCCGTACTATGAATCGTAATATGGAAGAGCGTATTCGTTACAACATCGGTACTGATCTTAAACTTACCGGAAACTGGAAACTTCAGGTGATTCATGACACAGATGATTCTGTCAAGTGGGAATATCTTGAACCGGATTATGGTGTTTACACTTCTTTAAAAACAGATGGATTGTGCAGTAGCATGACAAGAGTTATTCAGGATAACAATACAGAAATCAATGCCAATAATAAGACAGTTACGCAAGCACAGCTTATGGCAATCCAGACAAAAGAGTTTGGAGAAACAGCACAGCTTATGAATGGATTAAATGATACTCATTGGTTCTATGCACTAAATGCACTTGCTAAAGAGCCAGAAGGTGTTATTATTTCCGAAAATCTTGCAAAAAAGCTGAATCTTAAAGTCGGAGATACCCTGATGTATTCCCGGTATCATCCAATTACTTCCCTTGCTACTGAAAAAATGGGAAGCGTATCCGGAAAAGTATGTGCTATTGTGTCTTGTTTTCCGGGGTATGAGCAGTATATCTATGAGAAAAATGAGGAAGGAGAAATTGCAGCACAGGAAAACTATTTACTGGTAGGAAATTATGCAACTGTTATTAGTGAGTTTCAAATGACTCCCTATCAGGTTTGGATGCGTCTGGCAAAGGGTACTTCTACGAAAGACGTAACTAATTTCCTTCAAAAAAATGCTATCGAATATACAGATTTGCAATCTACACCGCAACAGATAACGGAGAACCGAAATTCTGCTATGGTTCAGGTAACGAATGGGATGTTTACTCTAAGTTTTATCATATCGCTGGTAATCTGTTCTGTTGGATTTTTGATTTACTGGATTATGTCCATTAAAAACAGAGAATTGCTTTTTGGTATCTATCGGGCTATGGGAATGCGTATGAGAGAAATCAATACCATGTTAATTACGGAACAAATATTTAGTTCGTTATTAGCAATTCTTGCAGGCGGTGCAGTTGGAACCGTAAGTACCTTCCTATTTGTTCCATTAACTACATTGATTTACCTGCCACAGAAACATAATATTTCTATTCGGATTTTTGTTCACAGCGGGGATATTGTAAAACTTGCAGGGGTAATTTTTGTGGTTATATTATTACTGTTTATTGTGTTACGTTCCTTATTAAAAAACATGAAAATTGCACAGGCATTACGCTTAGGAGAGGATTAGAAGATGAGTCATAAGGTTGCAATACAAACAGAAAAACTTCATAAATATTTTGGCAGTGGCAAAAATCAGGTACATGCTCTGAATAATGTATCTTTAGAGATTGAAAAAGGAACACTTGTCATCCTAAAAGGGCGTTCCGGTTCCGGAAAAACCACGCTTTTAAACATGCTGAGTGCATTAGATACTCCAACAGAGGGAAAAGTGACATTTTTAGGAAAAGATTTAAGTACACTTCGTACCGAAGAAAAGGAAAATCTTCGTCGTTTTCAAATGGGCTTTGTATTCCAGTCCGTTGCACTGATTCCGGTAATGACAGCATTTGAAAATGTGGAATTTGCCTTGCGCCTTTCCAACAGTAAGGAAAATCATGCTACGCGGGTAAAAGAGGTCTTAGAAAGAGTCGGCCTGGCAAAAAGAATGGATCATATGGCAAATCAATTATCCGGCGGGGAACAGCAGCGAGTTGCTATTGCACGGGCAGTTGCCCATCACCCCACGGTTGTCTTTGCAGATGAACCAACCGGTGCATTGGATACTGCCTCCGGTCTTGCCGTTATGCAGTTATTCCGGGAATTAGTGGATGAAGAAGGCATTACCATTGTAATGACAACACACGATCCCAATCTGATGGAATTAGGAGATGTGCTCTACGAATTAGAAGATGGAAAATTGCTTTTACATCAAAGGGGGAATGAGAAATGATATGTTGTGATGGTTTGGTTAAAATTTATATGACAGATAACCGTAAGGTAATGGCATTGGAGGGATTAGATATTACCATTAAAACAGGAGAAATGATGGCAATTATCGGAAAATCCGGAAGCGGTAAATCCACACTACTCCATATGATAGGTGGATTGGAAACACCTACCGCCGGAAGTATTCTAATTGACGGAAAAGATATTTCCACTTTAAAGGAAAAAGAAATCGTAACATATCGTAGAAATACCATTGGATTTTTGTGGCAAAAAAGTGCCCGCAATCTTTTTCCCTATTTAACAGCCCTGCAAAACATTGAAACAATGATGCGACTCGGGAAAAAATATTCAAAAGAACGAGCCATAAAGTTATTGCAGGCAGTCGGAATGGAACAGCATGCTAACAAATTTCCAAATCAGCTGTCCGGTGGAGAACAGCAGCGAGTTTCCATTGCAGTTGCATTAGCAAATCAACCTTCTATTTTACTTGCAGATGAGCCTACCGGAGCAGTAGATTCCCAAACTGCCCAGCAGATATTTCAATTATTTCATGAGTTAAACTGTAAACTTGGAATCACCATTATTATTGTAACTCATGACTTAGCACTTGCCGATAAAGTAGACCGTACAGTGTTGATATCTGATGGAAAGATTAGTACCGAAAAAATCCGCCAAGTACAAAAAGCCGCAGATTTTCAAAGTCATGAAGAATATTCCGTCATGGATAAAGCGCATCGTATACAGCTAAGTGAAGAGGTATTAGAAGAAGCAGGAATTACTTCCGATAAAGTAAAAGTAGAAGTGGTAGAAGGCAAAGTTGTCATCAGCAGACCGGAGTAAATTACATTGCAAAAAACACAGTGACAAGATATAATAATTAACATGACAATTATTGTATCTTGTCATTTCTTATAAATTTAAAGGAGTACAACATTGTTAAAAAATATACAAGCAATTATTTTTGATTTAGATGGCACTTTGATAGATTCCATGTGGGTTTGGGATGAAATAGATATTGAATTTTTATCCGCAAGAGGACTTACCCTTCCACCAACTTATCAAAAAGAGATTGAAGGCATGAGTTTTACAGAAACAGCCATTTATACCAAGCAACTGTTTCAACTTCCGGAAAGCGTAGAAGAATTAAAAACTATTTGGAATCAGATGGCTTTGGAAAAATATACCAAAGAAGTACCGTTAAAACCCGGTGCAGAAGCATTTTTAAAGTATTGTAAAAGCAAAAAAATACTTATGGGAATTGCCACCAGTAATTCCAGAGAGTTAGTGGATGCAGTGGCAAATACACATCATTTGAAAGATTATATTGAAGTAATTGTTACTTCCTGCGAAGTAGCTAAGGGAAAGCCAGCACCAGATGTTTACCTGGAGGTTGCAAAGCGACTGGGGGTACAGCCAGAACATTGTCTGGTATTTGAAGATGTCCCCATGGGAATTCTGGCAGGAAGAAATGCCGGAATGAAAGTCTGTGCAGTAAAAGACGATTGCTCCGAAGATCAGTGTGAAGAAAAGCGAAAATACGCAGATTATTATATTTCCTCCTATCAGGAGGTCTTAACAAACAGTTATGAGGTTTTAGAACATGAATAATGGATTTTTACCTCTTTCCAAAGAGGATATGATAGAACGAAACATAGAACAGTTTGACTTTGTTTATGTCATTGGGGATGCTTATGTAGACCATCCTTCCTTTGGACATGCAATTATCAGCCGACTGTTAGAAGCGCACGGTTATTCTGTAGGAATTATTTCTCAACCGGATTGGAAGGAAAAGGATAGTATCGCTATTTACGGTGAACCTCGCCTTGCTTTCTTAGTTAGCAGCGGAAATATGGATTCTATGGTAAACCATTACAGCGTCTCTAAAAGACGTAGAGAAAAAGATTCTTTTACACCGGGAGGTATTATGGGAAAACGTCCGGATTACGCCACCGTTGTTTATTGTAATCTGATTCGCCAGACTTATAAAAAAACGCCAATTCTTATCGGTGGAATTGAAGCCAGCTTGCGTAGATTGGCTCATTATGATTATTGGAGCAATAAGGTCAAACGTTCCATTTTAATGGATTCCGGTGCAGATATTTTAATGTATGGCATGGGCGAGCACAGCATCATCGAACTTGCAGATGCTTTGGCAAGTGGAATTGCAGTAGAAGATATTACATTTGTAGACGGTACTGTCTACAAAACACGCAAAAAGGAAGATATTTACGATGCTGTTTATCTTCCGGCTTTTGAAGAAGTAAAGGAAGATAAAACCACCTATGCCCAAAGTTTTTATATGCAATATTGCAACACGGATCCGTTTAGTGGGAAAAGATTAGTAGAAGCATATCCCCATGAAATTTATGTTGTACAGAACCCTCCGGCAAAACCATTATCTCAGGCAGAAATGGATGATGTGTATGCACTTCCATATATGAGAACCTATCATCCTTCCTATGAAGCTGCTGGCGGAGTTCCGGCAATTTCGGAAGTGAAGTTTAGTCTTACCAGCAATCGAGGCTGTTTTGGTGGATGCAGTTTTTGTGCCTTAACCTTTCATCAGGGAAGAATCATACAGGCAAGAAGTCACGATTCCTTGCTTACTGAGGCAGAACACATTACCCATGATAAAGACTTTAAAGGCTATATTCATGATGTAGGAGGGCCTACTGCAAACTTTCGTGCCCCTGCCTGTACAAAACAATTAACCAAGGGAGCATGTCCAACTAAACAATGTCTGTTTCCGGAGCCTTGCAAAAATCTAAAAGCAGACCACAAAGACTACTTGAGCTTATTGCGAAAATTACGGAAAATACCAAAAGTAAAACGTGTCTTTATCCGTTCCGGTATCCGATTTGACTATTTACTTGCTGACCCGGACCGTACCTTTTTAAAAGAACTATGTGAGTATCATGTCAGCGGACAGTTAAAAGTTGCTCCGGAGCATATTTCAGATAAAGTATTACAGAAGATGGGAAAACCCAAAGTAGCAGTTTATAATCAGTTTGTAAAAGAATACAAGCAAATGAATGAAAAACTAGGCAAAAAACAGTATCTGGTACCTTACTTAATGTCCTCGCATCCGGGTTCTACGTTACAAGAAGCAGTGGAATTAGCAGAATTTTTAAGGGATTTGGGTTATATGCCGGAGCAGGTACAGGATTTTTATCCTACACCATCTACAATATCTACCTGCATGTACTATACCGGATTAGACCCTCGTACCATGGAGCCGGTCTATGTAGCACATAATCCCCATGAAAAAGCTATGCAGCGAGCCTTGATTCAGTATCGCGACCCGAAGAACTATGATTTGGTAAAAGAAGCATTACTCAAAACAGGACATGCTGACTTAATCGGATTCGATAGCAAATGTCTCATTCCACCGAGAAAATTAAAGCCAAAATCAGAACATGCACATACCTCTTCCGGGAAAAAAGCGAAAGCAGTGCCAAAATCAAAGCCTATTTCAAAGAATAGTGCACGGGATAACCACACAAAAAACAGGCAATCTAAGCAAAGTAATTCTTCAAGCAGAAAGGGAAAGAGACAGCGATGAAAAGTTTTCAGATAAATACTAATGAAGCAGGACAACGCTTTGACAAATACTTGAAAAAACTTCTATCTCAGGCATCAGGAAGTTTTGTATACAAAATGCTTCGTAAGAAAAATATTACTTTAAACGGGAAAAAGGCGGATGGTTCTGAAAAGTTGAATGTTGGTGATGAAGTAAAGCTGTTTCTTTCGGATGAAACATTTGAAAAGTTTTCCGGTCAGGCAAATGTAGAAGCTCTCACCCACAATCAAGACTTACTTGCAGAACAATATCCTAACATTCCGCTGGACATTGTATATGAAGATAAAGATATTTTAATCATCAATAAACCTGCCGGTATGTTGTCCCAGAAAGCAACACCGACAGATATTTCAGCTAACGAATATATGATTGGGTACTTATTAAATCATAACGAACTTTCTCCAGATACCTTACGGACTTTTCGACCTTCTATCTGTAACCGCTTAGACCGTAATACCTCGGGATTGTTAATTGCAGGAAAAACCCTAAAGGGATTACAAAAGATGTCAGAACACCTGAAAAAACGTTCTGTGGAAAAATATTATTTATGTCTGGTAAAGGGAAAGATAATAAAGACACAACAAATCGAAGGCTGGCTTCAAAAAGATGAAAAAACCAATAAAGTAACTATTTATCCAGAAGAAGTTGATGATAGTAAATATATAAAAACAGGTTATCGTCCGGCAGCATATTATTCTTTACCATCAAAAGAGGGAAAAGATTCTGATATTTTTACCTTATTAGAAGTACATTTAATTACCGGTCGTTCACATCAAATTCGTGCACACCTGGCATCCATTGGACATCCTATTGTCGGTGATATGAAGTATGGAAGCAAAAAGATAAATGCATTTTTTGCAAAAGAAGCAAAGGTTCATTTTCAATTACTTCATGCTTACCGGATGGTATTTCCGGATGGAAAGGAAGTGACTGCTCCTTTGGGAGAAACTTTTGAAAATACTTTGGATTATCTAAGAAAAAACGAGAGAAAAGCTTTTTGATAAAATTTTAACATTTACCAAACGGGAGGCACTTATGGCAACATGGAATTCCAGAGGGTTAAGAGGTTCTACCCTGGAAGAATTTATTAATCTTACAAATGAAAAATATTTATCTCAGGGACTTGCCCTGATTCAAAAGGTACCAACACCCATTACGCCCCTAAAAATAGACAAAGATAACCGCCACATTACACTGGCATACTTTGAACAGAAAAGTACTGTGGATTATATTGGGGCTGTACAGGGGATTCCGGTATGTTTCGATGCGAAAGAATGTAATACCGACACCTTTCCTTTGCAGAATATTCATACCCATCAGATTAGTTTTATGGAGCATTTTGAGCAGCAGGACGGAATATCATTTCTGGTGATTTTTTACTCCCAACGGAATCAATTTTATTATCTTCGTTATGAAAAACTGATGGAATTTTGGAACCGTGCAAAAGAAGGTGGCAGAAAAAGTTTTCGCTATGAAGAGTTAGAACCGGAGTTTTTCTTTTCTTCTCATGGGGGAATTTTAGTTCCTTATTTAGATATGATGCAAAAGGATTTGGAAAGACGAGGTTGACAATTTCTGGATTGTTGGATATAATATGACTAATTTAATTTAGTAGCATGGTAGCATGCTAAAGTGGAGGGCGAAATGGAGCGACGTTTATTACATACTCCGGAAGGAGTTCGAGATATTTACAATTCTGAATGTGCAAAAAAATTAGTTTTGCAGGATAACTTGCATGGTTTGCTAAAAAAGTACGGATATCATGCAATTGAGACACCAACCTTTGAATTTTTCGACATTTTTGGCAAGGAAATCGGAACAACTCCTTCCAAAGACCTATACAAATTTTTTGATAGAGAGGGAAATACCTTAGTATTACGCCCGGATATCACTCCTTCCGTAGCAAGATGTGTGGCAAAATACTATGCCGAAGAAGAATTACCGGTACGTCTTTGCTA